>CAXMQD010000022.1:0-6323 GCA_964194965.1 uncultured Acidimicrobiia bacterium
ACGCAGGCCCGCGGCTTGTGGCTGCCGCAGATCGACGCGGCCCTCGGAATTGGCCGCGAGCGCACGAATGACCGGGCCACCCGAGCGGCAGGCAGCGATGACGGGCGGACCCTGTGGCGCGAAGAGGCCTCGATAACCCTGCAGCAGCGTATCTTCGATGGCTTCGAGGCGAATAGCACGATCGAACGTGAGAAGGCGCGGGTCGAATCGGCGGCGAATCGGGTCCACGAGAACGCCGAATTTCTGGCCCTGGATGTGATCGGGAGCTACGTCGAGGTCCTGCGCCAGCGTGAGTTGGTGCGGCTCGCTGAGGAGAACCTCCGGATCCACATGGGCATTCTGGACTCGCTTCAGCAGCGCTTGGCCGGCGGCGGGGGCAGCCGCGCGGACGTCGCCCAGACCGAGGCCCGCAGCGCCCGCGCGCGCGCCACCGTGACCCAAACCCTGAACGACTTGCGGGACGCCGAGGCGGCTTACACGCGGATCGTTGGGCAGTATCCCGACACGCTGGAGGCGCCGGAATTCCCGGAGGGCGTGCTGCCGGATAACCTGGAAGCGGCGGTCACCCTGGCAAACACCAACAATCCGACCACCAGGATCTTCGAGGCCGACGTGAAGTCTTCGGCGGCCGAGGTGTCGATCGCCGAAGTGCCATTTTATCCAGCGGTTACTTTGGAGGCCGCGTCGGAGTACACCGACGGCGCCGACGGCATCGACACTTACGAGTGGAACAATCAAGTAATGCTGCGCCTGCGCTGGAACCTGTTCCGCGGCGGCATCGATCGGGCCGACCGTCAAGAACAGCTTGCGCGCCTGGCCGAGAGCAAGAATCGGCGCCTGCGGTCGTTCCTCGACGCCCAGCAGGAGATGCGCCAGTCGTGGTTTGCGCTCGAGGCGAGCCGGCAGCGGGTCGAGGACTTGTCCGACGCGGTCAGGTTCAACTTGGAGACTCGGGACGCCTACCGGCAGCAGTTTGAGGTTGCTCAACGCACGCTGCTGGACGTGCTCGACGCTGAGAACGAGCTTTTCGTCGCCAGCGGTCAGTTAGTATCCTCGCAGACCAACGAGCTACTGGCGTCGTACCGGATCCTGGCGGTTGGCGGGGCGCTCATGACCACGCTGGATATTAAACCGCCCCAGCAGGCGGTGATCGAGAATATCGGCTGGTTGGAGGATATCACGGGCACCAATTAGCCCTTGTGCACCGGCCCGGGCGGGGCCCGGGCGGGGATTTTGTCCCCGCGGTCGATCCGACGACAGGCGGCGCCCATTTAGGCGCCGCTTTTATTTGGCCGTCGCGCGGCGCGGCCATGTGTTTGGACGACCCTCGGCAGCGCAATCGGATTGGCGCGAATCATAATTTCGGTCACGATGCGTTCCAAAACAGAAAAATCGCCCTGCCTGCCGGCTCGATTTCAGATCAGGTAATTCATTAATATCGAGTCTGGTAATTCTGGAGAATGAATGTTGCTTTAATAGTGATTTAACTTGTGATTCCCTTGTTTTTGTGTCTCTATAGTAACATTCAGTTAAGTGTTGTGGTGGTGATTTTAAGATGTCTAGTAATAGGGGCCAGCGAGAGGCTGGCGGCGAGTTGGATTTTTCGCTCGAGCCAGAGACGCCGGAAAAAAGCGCCGGCGCGGAGGTGCTGATCCTGAATCCGGCCGGTTCGGGCAACCCGGCGAATGGCCAGACCGTGCTGATTGAGCTCGAGGATTTGCTGCCGGATGCCTTGGGCGAGGTGGTGCTATTCGCCGACGATGATTTGCCGGTCAACATCGTGACCGATCTTCCGATTACGGATGCGGGAATAGCCGAGACACACGTGACCGCCGCGGGCTTGGACGTCAGCGGGCTTCACTTCTACAGTTTCGAGAGCGGGCTCACGATCTACAGCCCCACCGACGTGATGATCGTCGCCGACAGCGGCGTCTCTTAGAATTTCTTTTTAGGAACGGGCTGCGGGCTGCGCACCTCACCTCGGTGGCGCCTGGTCCGTGCTCAGGCGGCCGCTTTGGTTCCGCGGGGCCGGTCCTCGATCCTGCGTCCGCTGGGTCCGGTGTTTGGTTTGCGCGTCGCCGAGAGCCACATGACCGCGTAGAAACCGTCACCGTCGCGAGGGTGCAGGCCCAGCAGCTTGGCCGCCGCCGCGATGACTCGGCCGGGCTCCACGTGCAGCACGTTGGCGTCGGCGCTCGCCAAGTTTCCCGCCACCATGTCGAGCCAAAGATCGTTCAGGGGGCGCCGGGTCCGGACTTGGATGACCGTGGTTAGATCGGCACCGGCAAGGCTCTCCGCGGGCGTGCCCAGCCACTCCACGAAGCTATCGTTGTGGGCCAGGATGGTCCGGTAGCGCGATAGCACCAACCCCGGGCTGGCGCAGGCCCGGACTACGTCGAGGATGTTGTCTTGGGTTGGCAGCAGGCTGGCCCGGGCCAGTGCCCGCTCGCTCTCGACCATGGAGATGACACGCAGGTGGGAGGCGAAATTGTTGCCGGTGTAGCGCTCGGCGAGTTCGGCGATGAAGCGTCCCAGGCGCATGTCCTCGCGTTCGGCCAGGCTTTCCAGCGCCTGCCAAAATACCGGCTCCAGGCGAATCGAATAACGCCGATTCTGGTACTGAACGATACGGGGCTTTGGCGCCTGAATCCCGATGGCGCTCAGCGCTCTGCGGGCCATGTTCGCTCCATGTTTCCGCCGCTGGCCGGCTCCGTGGCCTAGGCGAATGCTAAAAATAATACTATGCGCCGATCGGCAAGCCAGATCCGCTTCCGAGGCTACGGCCGAACCTAAGCGCCGAGGCGTTAACTTTGGGTAACCGTCTCTAGGGGTCGGTACTAATACCAAAGGTCCTTTGGTATTGGCCCGGCCGTCATGGGCCCTGGCTGCCTGGGGCCGTGGCCCAGGCCCTAACAGAAAACCGCCGGACTCTTTAGCCCGGCGGTGGTCCCTGGCCCAAAAGGGCCCACGTTTCAGGAAAGCTCTAGACTACATTCCCTGCGCCTTGAGATAGGCGATCAAGTCGGCGCGCTGATCGTCCTTCTTGAGGCCGCCAAAGGACATTTTGGTGCCCTTCAGGAACGCCTTCGGCTTCTTGAGAAACTCATCGAGGCTCGCCTCGTCCCAGGTGATGTCGGAACCGGCCATTGCCTTGGAGTACTTGAAGCCCTCGACCGAGCCGGCCTTGCGCCCGACCACGCCCTTGAGGTGCGGGCCGAGCTTCCTCTTGCCGGGATCGAAGGTGTGACAGGTCTTGCATTTCTTGAATACCTTCTCGCCCGCGGCCGCGTCGCCTTCGGCCAGGGCCGCGCCGCTACTGAACGCGGCGGCGAACGCCAGGGCCAGGGCGGCGGTAACTATTCTCCCTTTCATAAAAACAACCTCCTGCAGTGATGACCGTTCAAAGGGTTTATCGGACTTTGAACCCGCTTTTTAGTAATACGTGGCCGGAAAGGCAACTCTCCCCGCGCGATTGCGGGATTTTGCAGTTCCGCGCGGTGGATTACGGAACAATTTCCTTTCATTGATGTGGTTTCAGGCGATTTTGCGCAGGCCGCGCCAGTGTCATACCGATACCAGCGCGGCTTCATTGGCGCGGTAAACGGAGGAGACCGGAAACGCCGCCCCGGGCGGCGAATGCCAGTCGCCTTTTCCCAGCCATCGAGGGCATACTGGCGATCGCCCGTTGCAAAGAGGTCGTCGTGGTCCGAATTCTCATTTTCGCGATATTGCTGCTCGGCGGGGCGGGGTCCGCGCTGGCCGGCGTGGAGGCGGGCATCGAAGCCTACACGCGGGGCGACTACCTGGCGGCACGCACCGCCTGGGAACCGCTGGCGTCCGACGGCGATGCGCAGGCGCAATATTTCCTCGGTCACCTCTATGCCAGAGGCGAAGGCGTTGCCCAGGACCCGACCCAGGCGTTGCGTTGGTTCCACGCCGCCGCCGAGCAGGGTGAACCCTACGGTCAGTTCGCACTGGGCCATGCCTACGAGCACGGCCTGGGCGTGACGCCCGACCCGAGCGCGGCGGTCCGCTGGTACCGGGCCGCGGCGGACCAGGGCAATCAGGCCGCGCGCAACAACCTCGGCCTGATGTTCGAGCAGGGCCGGGGCGTGACGCGGGACTACGTCCGGGCCTACGCCTGGTATACGCGTGCCGCCGAGGGGCCGGGGCTCGACCCCGACCGGGCGGCCCTCAATCAGGCGCGCCTGGCCGCCAAGATGACCCCGGAAGAGCGTGCCGCCGCCAGGCGCCTGTTGGCCGAATGGGGCCTCTAGGTTCATGGGTTCGTGCGCGGTTCACGATTCGAATCGATTCATTTTGACACGATCGCGGTCTAGGCCGGCGGTGGCCGCCAACACGCCTCGCGTTATCCGGCTCGAAGTTGGCCCGGCGCCAGATCGCCGGCCACCAGAATGCGCTGCCCGGCCTCCTGGAAACGAGCGCCCTCGTCGTAGGCCGCGACCAGGATGTGCCAATTCCATTCGACGATGTCCCGGCATTGGATGAATGGAATGTGGGTCCGGTTCGCGATGAAGGCTGCGGCGCCGCGGCGATAGCGCCAGAGGCCCAGAATCTGTTTGGTCCGAAGTTTCGTTTCCGCCGTCATGTCTCGCGACTCGCCCCCATTCCGACGGCGCCCAAAAAATGGCAGCGGCCAGCGACTCGAAGCCTGGTCGGTTCCAGATAAGCAGGCGATCGTGGCCGCGTCCATGCCGGATGCACGCCGCCCAAAAATCCAGCTTGGCGGGACCGAACCACCGAATCATCCCCGCGGGGCCTTATCGTTGCGCCGAAATCACCGATCCGGCTTTCACCAGCCGTTTTCGGCGGCGGGCGCTGGCGACTGGACGGAGCTACCCGGGTTCGGCCTATACTGGGCCTCGCCGAGGGAAGGTGAGGCACATGGCCAGCTTACTGAGGGTAATGGCGCTGCTCGCGTTCGTGTGTCTGGCGCCGCTCGATGGAGGGGCGCGCGCGGACGAGCCCGATATCTGGTACTATCAGTGCATGGAGGACGAGGAGAGTTCCGAGCGGATCTGCACCACGGAGATCGCGACCAGCTTTGATAACCAGGACTTTCTCGTCTACTTCGTGCACGGCAAAGGCGGCAAATCTCCCTTGGTCGTGTCCGGCGACGAGCGGAAGTTCTCAACCTTGACCATTCGGGTCGACGACAGGGATGCCATCGAGGCCGATATATGCGAAATCGGTCTGTGCTATTTCGAAATCGAGAAGTCGAAAATATTACTGAAGCAGTTCCGGAAAGGGCGCCGCGCCCGAATCTCGATCCTCGACGACCGCTTCGATACCGTCCTCGATACCGAAATCACACTGCGCGGCTTTACCGCCAGCTTCGCCAAACCTTGACGCTGCCCGGCTGATCGGGACGGCCGCGGTCCCCGTCCGCGGCGCCGGGTTCAACTATCGTGCGTGTTACGCACCACCTCCTGCGTCGACAGGATCGCCGGCGAGGCGTCTGCCGGTTCGACATCCCGATAGCGTTGCGAGCGCGTGACCCGCAGGCCGCGCAGGCCATGGGCGTTGACGAGCCGCTCCCAATTGAGAAATTCATCCACCGACAACCGATAGCGTTCGCAGGCCTCGTCCAGGCCGATCAGGCCGTTGCGAACCGCGGAGACGACTTCGGCCTTGCGCCGAATGACCCAGCGCACGGTGTTTTCTGGCGGAAGGCTTTCGACGGTCAGCGGCTGTCCTGCCGGTCCGATCACGCCGCGCGACCTGCCTGGTCGTTCTGACATATTCAACTCTCCAATAACCCTGCGGGCTTTTCTTGACGTAATAATCTGCGACATGATTAGAAAGATCAAGAAATAACATAAATAAAACAATATGCATATTTATGATATTCTTAGTGATTTTAAAAAACATGCGAGAGAAAAATGTAACAAATATGTGACAATTATTTAGAGTAGTGGATATTTATAGTTAATAAAACTTGTTAGTGGTTAATTTTCCGGGCTTGGGCCGTGTAATATTGGATGAATCGGTCTTCTTGATCGTATTCCCCTCATTGCTTATTGCCCCGACCGCCGCGGCGGCGCCCCCGTGGCGGCGCATTTTCAGGAAAAACACCGGATCGCAATCTCGGCAGCTCGACGCCTCACTACAACGAGAGGTTCTTGCGCTGGCATGCCCAACAGCGCGAGTTTGTACTCCTAAACCCAAATGAAGGAGAGACTCCATGCTGGCGAATAAACGGCTCCCCGACCAACTGGATGTTGCGTTCGGGCCACAGGCGATCATCTCCCGTTTTATCCTGCAGGGAGCACAAGGCGACGATTTCGTCGTATGATTTGAAA
>CAXMQD010000023.1:0-1608 GCA_964194965.1 uncultured Acidimicrobiia bacterium
GTTGGTTCTGCTGGCGCGGGTTGTGCGCGGCTGGCACGACCGCCGCCGCGGCATTTTCCAGGTGACCTATCCCGACGGCCGGCGGGTGCCGGTGATCGCCGGCGCCACATTGCTCGAGGCGAGCCGCGGCGCCGGCATTCCTCACGCCTCGGTCTGCGGCGGCCGGGGGCGTTGCTCGACGTGCCGGGTCCGGGTCGGCGACGGCCGCGACCGACTGCCGCCGCCGAGCGACGCCGAGGCCCGGGTGCTGGCGCGCATCCGCGCCGCGCCCAACACCCGCCTGGCGTGCCAAACCCGGCCGGTGGCGGACATCGAAATCACACCGCTGCTGGCCGCCACCGCGGGGCCGCGCCAGGCGCGCGCGGCATCGCGTTATCAACAGGGCGAGGAGCGTGAGGTCGCGGTGCTGTTCGCCGATCTTCGCGGCTTCACGGCCTTGGCCGAGGACCGGCTCCCTTACGACGTGGTTTTCGTGCTCAACCGTTACTTCGCGGCCATGGGCACGGCGGTCGAGGAATCGGGTGGCCGGGTCGACAAGTTCATCGGCGATGGGGTCATGGCGCTGTTCGGCGTCGACCGGGACATCGAGACCGGTTGTCGGGACGCCTTGGCGGCGGCGCGGCGCATGATCGAGCATCTGGAGGAACTCAACCGGTCGCTCGAGAACGATCTCGACCGGCCGCTCCGCATCGGCATCGGCATCCACAGCGGCTCGGTCATCCTCGGCGAAATGGGCTACGGCCGGGCCACGGCGATGACGGCGATCGGCGATTCGGTCAACACCGCCAGCCGGCTCGAAGCCTTGACCAAGGAATTCAAGGCCGAACTCGTGCTGTCCGAGCCGGTCGCCATCCGCGCCGGGCTCGACCTCGGCGCCTTTCCACGTCACGAGATCGAACTTCGCGGCCGCGCCGGGCAACTCGCGGTCTTCGTGGTCAGCGATACGGCTTCGCTGCCCCAGAGCTAGGGCGCGATCAGCTTCCTGTCTGAGCCATGTAGGCTTCGATCTTGGCCTTGAGCTCGCCCAGGTACTCGTTCGCGCCGCGGTGTCCGGGTTCCATTTCGAGGGCCCTGCGGTAGTGCGCCAGCGCCATCTCGACGTCGCCTAGCTTGCGGTGACTGAATCCCAGAAGATTATAGGCATCCGCATTGTTCGGATCGGCGTCGACCGACTTCCGCAACAGTGGAATCGCGCCGGCATAGTCGCCGGCCTCGACCAATCTGGCGGCCTGAACGAAATCCGGGTTTTTCGTGCTGCCGAAGTCGTCGTCGCCGGTGATGGCGAGCGCCTGGCCGGCACCCAAAGTCAGGCACAGAACGAGGGCCAGGATCGATCGCATGAGGCCGCTCATGGCGCTGTCTCCTCTGAAATTCCGATGGATGCACCTAACCGCAAGTCTACCGCCGCGACCGGATCGGCAGTCAGCTCAATGTCTCGTGACTGCTTTTCGACTGTCCAAGCCCCTCAATGGACATTTTCAACACACTCGGCCAAGGATGGTCACGGGGTGTTCTGGTTGTTGCTTCGAATCGTTCACTGTTTTCCATCGTGGATGGCACGATTCTGTCATTCCTGTCCTCCATATTTTGTCAACTTGACTTTGATTT
>CAXMQD010000024.1:0-8208 GCA_964194965.1 uncultured Acidimicrobiia bacterium
CCACGAGCGGATGCGTTCCGGGCTCGCGATCGAAATACGGATCTGATCGAAGCTCTGCGTGCCAGTCGCCTGGCCGAAGATGTTCATCAACTCTTTCATCGGTTTCTCCCGAATCGTGTGTCGTTGTTGCCATTCATTGCGGGCATCCACTCGGCCGCCGGGGCGCGGTGGCCATATTCGATAGTCTCAGTCAGCTCTGCTTCAGTTCCACGTTGAGGCCGAGCGAGCGCAGCTCCTTGACCAAAACGTTGAAGGATTCCGGTATGCCGGCCTCGAAATTATCGTCGCCCTTGACGATCGCCTCGTAAACCTTGGTCCGGCCAGACACGTCGTCCGACTTGACCGTGAGCATTTCCTGCAGCGTATAGGCCGCACCGTATGCCTCCAGCGCCCAGACTTCCATCTCGCCGAAGCGCTGGCCGCCGAACTGCGCCTTGCCGCCCAGCGGCTGCTGGGTGACCAGGGAGTAGGGGCCGATCGACCGGGCATGGATCTTGTCGTCGACCAGGTGATGTAGCTTAAGCATGTAAATGTAACCCACCGTCACCTGACGATCGAAGGTCTCGCCGGTGCGCCCGTCGACCAGCACCGCCTGGCCGGTCTCGGCGAGACCGGCCTGGGTTAGCATCTTGTTGATGTCCTCCTCGCGAGCGCCGTCGAACACCGGCGAAGCGATCGGAATGCCATCACGCAGGTTGTCGCACAGTTCGATCAGCTGTGAGCTGTCGAGATCGGCCACATCGGATTTGAAGATCTGTTCGCCGTAGATCTCCTTGAGCTTCTTCTTGAGCGCGTCGGTTTTGCCGCTTTTCTGATAGGTCTGCAGCAGATCGCCAATTTGGCGGCCGAGGCCGTGACAGGACCAGCCGAGGTGGGTCTCCAGGATCTGCCCCACGTTCATGCGGCTGGGCACGCCGAGCGGGTTGAGCACGATGTCGACCGGCGTGCCGTCGTCGGTGTAGGGCATGTCCTCGATTGGTATGATCTTGGAGATCACGCCCTTGTTGCCGTGGCGGCCCGCCATCTTGTCGCCGGGTTGCAACTTGCGCTTCACCGCGACGAATACCTTGGCCATCTTCATGACGCCGGGCAGCAACTCGTCACCGCGTTGCAGCTTGTCGACCTTGTTGTCGAAACGGGCGGTCAATTCCCCGATCGCATCGTCAAACTGCTTGTTGAGTGCTTCGAGATCGCCCTGGCGCTTGTCGTTCTTGACCGCGATCTGGCGCCACTGGCCCGGGGTGTAGTCGGACAGCACCTTCTCGGTGACCCGGGTGTCGGCTTTGAAATCCTTGGGGCCGCTGGTCGCCGTCTGGTTGACCAGCAGATCCCTGAGACGGCCGTAAAAGGAACGTTCGAGAATGGCCTTCTCGTCGTCCCGGTCCTTGGCCAAGCGCTCGATCTCGGCTTGCTCGATAGCGAGCGCGCGCTCGTCCTTCTCGACGCCGCGGCGCGAGAACAGCCGCACCTCGACGACCGTGCCCGAAACCCCGGGCGGCACCCGCAGCGAGGTGTCGCGGACGTCCGAGGCCTTCTCGCCAAAGATCGCGCGCAACAGCTTCTCTTCCGGAGTCATGGGGGATTCGCCCTTAGGCGTCACCTTGCCGACCAGAATGTCGCTGGGGCCAACCTCGGCGCCAATATAGACGATACCCGCCTCGTCGAGGTTGCGCAGCGCATCCTCGCCGACGTTCGGGATGTCCCGGGTAATCTCCTCCTGGCCCAGCTTGGTATCGCGGGCCATGACCTCGAACTCCTCGATGTGGATCGAGGTGAAGACGTCGTCGCGAACGATGCGCTCGGAGATCAGGATCGAGTCCTCGAAATTGTAACCCTGCCAGGGCATGAAAGCGACCAGCACGTTGCGCCCGAGCGCTAGCTCGCCCAGGTTGGTGGACGGCCCGTCGGCGATGATGTCGCCACGCTCGACCACGTCGCCGACCCGGACCAGTGGTCGCTGGTTGATACAGGTGTTTTGGTTCGAGCGCTGGAATTTCAAGAGGTTATAGATATCGACCCCCTGCTCGCCGCTGGATGTCTCCTCCGTGACCCGGATCACGATGCGGGTCGCGTCGACCTGATCGACCACGCCGGACCGGCGCGTCCCGATGGCCACGCCGGAATCGCGGGCGACGATTTCCTCCATGCCGGTGCCCACCAGCGGCGCCTCCGACTGGAGCAGTGGCACCGCCTGGCGCTGCATGTTGGAGCCCATCAGCGCGCGGTTGGCGTCGTCGTTCTCCAGGAACGGAATCAACGCCGCGGCGACCGAGACCAGCTGTTTCGGCGAAACATCCATGAATTCGATGTCCTGGGGCCGCGCCATGATGTACTCGCTGCCGTGGCGGCAGGATATCAGGTCGTCCACAAAGCGATTGTTGCGGTCGAGATGAGCGTTGGCCTGGGCGATGGTGTAGCGACCCTCGTCCATGGCCGAGAGGTAGAGCACTTCGTCGCCGACCTTGCCCTTCTCGACCTTGCGGTATGGGCTTTCGATAAAGCCGTACTGGTTGACCTTGGCGTAGGTCGCCAGCGAATTTATCAGGCCGATGTTCGGACCTTCCGGGGTTTCGATCGGGCAGATCCGGCCGTAATGGGTCGGATGCACGTCCCGCACTTCGAATCCGGCACGCTCGCGGGTTAGGCCGCCCGGGCCGAGCGCAGAGAGCCGCCGCTTGTGGGTAATCTCGCTGAGCGGGTTGGTTTGGTCCATAAACTGAGACAGTTGGGACGAGCCGAAGAACTCGCGCACCGCCGCCGCCGCCGGCTTGGCGTTGATCAGGTCGTGAGGCATGACCGAATCGATCTCGACCGAGCTCATGCGCTCCTTGATCGCGCGTTCCATGCGCAGCAGGCCGACCCGGTACTGATTCTCCATCAACTCGCCGACCGAGCGAACCCGCCGGTTGCCCAGGTGATCGATGTCGTCGATCTCGCCGCGCCCGTCCTTGAGCTCGACCAGAATTCGAAGAATCTCCAATACGTCGGTCTTGCGCAGGGTGCGAATCGAATCGTCGGGATCGAAGCTCAGGCGCGAGTTCATCTTGACCCGGCCGACCGCGGACAAGTCGTAGCGTTCGTTGTTGAAGAACAGTCCGTCGAACATCTGCTCGGCGGTATCCAGCGTCGGCGGCTCGCCCGGGCGCATGACCCGGTAGATGTCGATCAACGCTTCTTCGCGGTTGGTGTTCTTGTCGCCGGCCAGCGTGTTGCGCATGTAGGCGCCGACGTTAATGTGGTCGATCGCCAGCACCGCAATCTCTTTGACGCCGATCTCCTCAAGCTTGGCAAGCAGCTCCTCGGTCAGCTCGTCGCCGGCCTCGTAGATGACCTCGCCGGTGCTTTCGTCGATAATGTCGGTCGCAACGAACTGGCCGTACAGTTCCTCGTTCTCGACGAACTGCATCTTGAGGCCGCCCTGGATCAGCTTCTTGCTCAACCGCGGAGTCACCTTGGCGCCCACCTCGGCCACGACTTTGCGGGACTTGGCGTCGACCAGATCGCGCGTCAGCTTGGAGCCGCCCAGACGTTCGGCGTCGAAGGGCGTACGCCAACCGTCCTCGACCCGAGAGTAGACGACGCGTTTGTAGTAATAGTCGAGAATGTCCTCGGCCGACATGCCCTGGGCCTGGTGCGGATCCAGCTTCTTGCCCTCGGCGGCCATTTTGGCACGCTCGGCCTCGGTATCCTTGCTGTCGAGTGCCAGCAGCAGCGTCGTCACCGGCAGCTTGCGGCGGCGATCGATGCGCACGTAGACCAGGTCCTTGGCATCGAACTCAAAATCTAGCCAGGAGCCGCGATAGGGAATGACCCGGGCGGCGAAGAGGTACTTGCCCGAGGAGTGGGTCTTGCCGCGGTCGTGGTCGAAGAACACGCCCGGGCTACGGTGCATCTGGCTGACGATGACCCGCTCGGTGCCGTTGATCACGAAGGTGCCGTTGGGCGTCATGAGCGGCATGTCGCCCATGTAGACGTCCTGCTCCTTGACGTCCCGGATCGAGCGCGCGCCGGTGTCCTCGTCGACGTCCCAGACCACCAGACGCAGCGTCACCTTGAGCGGCGCGGCGTAGGTCATGCCCCGTTGCTGGCATTCCTCGACGTCGTACTTGGGCTCCTCCAGGTCGTAGTGCATGAACTGGAGCTCGGCGCGCTCGGCGAAGTCCCGGATCGGATAGACCGACTTGAAGACCGCCTGGAGCCCGACCGTATCCCGCGCGTCGGCCGCCACGTCCATCTGCAGAAAGTGATCGTAGGAGGTCTTCTGGACCTCGATCAGGTTCGGCATGCGGGCGACTTCGGGGATCTTCCCGAAGTTCTTGCGGATGCGCTTGCGACCGGTGAACGACCTTGCCATGTCAGATGGTCCTCGCTTCAACGTATTTCGCGCCCTGGGCGGCGCCATCCAGGCGCCCGCGGGCGGGCGCCTTCGAAAACGAACTTACCTTGCCGGACCGCCCCGAAAGCGATCCCCAAACACCCGCGGCGGCGCGGGACAGCCCGGTGCGCGAGACGCGCACCGGAATTGCCCCGGCTTTCGCGGTCTTCATCGGCGGCGGCGAACTACTTGAGCTCGACCGTCGCACCCGCTGCCTCGAGCTTACTTTTGATCTGTTCGGCCTCGTCCTTCAGGCAGCCCTCCTTGACCGCGTTCGGCACACCTTCAACCAGGTCCTTGGCCTCCTTGAGGCCGAGGCTGGTGATGGCGCGGACTTCCTTGATCACATTGATCTTCTTTTCGCCGTAGCTGGTCAGCACGACATCGAAGGAGTCCTTCTCCTCGGCCACCTCGGCGCCATCGGCGCCACCCGCGGCGGCCATCATCATCGGCGCGGCCGCGGAAACGCCCCAAGTATCCTCGAGCTTGGTGGCGAGTTCCGCCGCCTCGATCACAGTGAGCTTGGAGAGCTCGTCCACTAATTTATCCAAATCAGCCATTTTTCAATCTCCTGGGCTTGAACTTGTCAGACTTTTCGCAGGGCTTACGCTGCGTTCTCTTTTGAGCTATAGGCGCTGAACACCCGTGCCAATTGACTGGCGGGCGCCTGTATGACACCGGCCAGCTTGGTGGCCGGCGCCTGCACGACGCCGATCAGCCTGGCACGCAACGCGTCGAGCGACGGCAACTGCGCGAGGTTCTTGAGGCGCCCGGTGTCGAGCTCCTCCCCGTCCAATGCCCCGCCGACGACGGTCAACTTCTCGTTCTTCTTGGCGAACTCGACGCAGACCTTAGCCGCGGCCACCGGGTCATCCGAGTAGGCAATCGCCGTCGGTCCGGTGAATAGCGGCTGTAGCGCCTGGAATTTCGTGCCCTCCAGAGCCCGCTTCGTGAGCCGATTCTTGGTCACCTTATAGGTGGCGCCCGCCGCCCGCATCTGCCTGCGAAGATCCGACGCCTCGCCTACCGTCAAACCCGATTGCTGGGTTATGACGAGCAGCGTGGCGTCGTCGAAGACCTGACGCAGATCGGCGACCACCGCTTCCTTTTCGGTTCGGTCCACTGAACAGTCCTGCTCTTTCTTGGCTGCCGCCCCCCCCCATGATTGGAGCGGGTCGAACAGCCGGTTTGCACGAGGGCTTCCCGGACAGCTCCGGAAAACCCGGTTCGCCTGTCCTGGAAGTTCAAGCCCGCCGGCCCCGGGTAAGATCCCGGAGACCGGAGAATGCTCCACTTCCCGTCTATGCAGGCCCCCCATTCGGTGGACTTAAATCCGCCAGGCCGAAGCCCTTTGGACACCTGCAGTCTCGGACAGGTTGGGCCGGCATCGCGCTTGCGCGCTTTCAGTCTGCCGTCCCGTTTCCCGGCGCCTCCGGGAAGCGTTCCCGAATTCGCCGAAATCTCATCTTCTAATCGCGCGCTTGCGCCGCCCGTCAGGGCGACCCGGACACGCTGGCCATATCGATCTTCAGCCCCGGACCCATGGTCGAGGACACCGACACCCGCTTGATGTAGGTGCCCTTGGCGCCGCTCGGCTTGGCCCGGCTGATGGCGCCGATGAAGGCCTTGATGTTGTCGA
Organism: uncultured Acidimicrobiia bacterium; assembly: GCA_964194965.1. GTDB lineage: Bacteria > Pseudomonadota > Alphaproteobacteria > Kiloniellales > J153 > JACZVL01. The sequence goes on from CAXMQD010000024.1 coordinate 6,015, forward strand.
TCAGCGCACCCTCGTCGAAGCTTGCCTTGCCGACCCCGGCGTGGACGATGCCGGCCTTCTCGACCCGGAACTCGACCTGGCCGCCTTTGGCCGCCGTGATCGCCGCGGCCACGTCATTGGTCACCGTGCCCAGCTTGGGGTTCGGCATCATGCCGCGCGGGCCCAGGATCCTCCCCAGGCGCCCGACCACCGGCATCATGTCGGGGGTCGCGATGCAGCGCTCGAAATTCATCTTGCCGGCCTGAATCTGTTCGGCCAGATCCTCGGCCCCGACCAGGTCCGCACCGGCGGCCTTAGCCTCATCGGCCTTGTCGCCCTTGGCGAAAACCGCGACCCGGATCGCCTTGCCGGTGCCGTGCGGCAGGCTGACCACGCCGCGCACGTTCTGATCGGCGTGGCGCGGGTCGACGCCCAAGTTCATGGCGATCTCGACGGTCTCGTCGAACTTGCCGCTGCAGAAGCCCTTGACCAGCTTGACCGCCTCTTCGACCGCATAGGCATTCTCGCGATTGAGGCCTTCGTATGCCTTGGCCAACCTTTTTCCCGTTCGTGCCATCGTTCCTACCCCACCACTTCCAGGCCCATGGACCGGGCCGAGCCGGCGATGATCTTGGCCGCCGCGTCGATATCGTTGGCGTTCAAGTCGACCATCTTGGCCTCCGCGATTTCGCGGACCTGTGCCATGGTCACGGACCCGGCCACTTCCTTGCTGGGCGCCTGACTGCCTTTGGGAATCCCGGCCGCCTTTCTCAGAAGAAAAGAGGCCGGCGCGGTCTTGGTCTCGAACGAGAAGGAGCGGTCCGCGTAGGCGGTGATGACCACCGGCGTCGGCGCGCCAGGCTCCAGGTTCTGCGTAGCCGCGTTGAAGGCCTTGCAGAACTCCATGATGTTGAGCCCGCGCTGACCCAGTGCCGGACCGACCGGCGGCGAGGGGTTGGCCTGTCCCGCCGCAATCTCCAGCTTGATGTACCCTTCAATCTTTTTCGCCATCTAACGACCCTTTCCAGTTCCGGGTTGCGCGGTTGCGGCCATGGCGAGCCTCCCGCACCGTCTCGGCCCCCGGACCACCGCCCCGGGACCACAAAATCTCGCCGCTACTGCTTCTCTACCTGCGAGTATTCCAGCTCGACCGGGGTCGCTCGCCCGAAGATGGACACCGCCACCTTGAGCCGCGCGCGCTCCTCGTCGACTTCCTCGACCATGCCGCTGAACGAGGTGAAGGGCCCGTCGGCGACCCGCACCGTCTCGCCGATCTCGAAAGTGACCGAGGGCTTGGGACGCTCCACGCCCTCCTGGACTTGATGCTGGATGCGATCCGCCTCGGCCTGGGAGATCGGGCTCGGCTGCCCGCGGTTGCCCAGGAAACCGGTCACCTTGGGCGTGTTCTTGACCAGGTGCCATGAGTCGTCGCCCAACTCCATCTTGACCAGCACGTAGCCGGGGAAGAATTTGCGCTCGGCACTGACTTTCTGGCCCCGGCGCATTTCGATGACTTCCTCGGTCGGCACCAGGACTTCCTCGAACAGGTCTTCCATGCCCTTCTGTTGAGCTTGCTCGCGAATCGACTCCGCGACCTTTTTCTCGAAGCCCGAGTAAACGTGGAGCACATACCAGCGCATCGCCATGGGACAGCCTCAGAGTGCCAAAATCAGTTTGACCGCGGTCGAGAGGACCTGATCGACTAGAAAGAAGAACAGGGCCGCTACGAACACCATCACGAACACCATGCCGGTCGACACGGTGGTCTCTTTGCGGCTCGGCCAGGTAACCTTGGAGACCTCGCGCCGGACCTCCCGAATGAACTGGCCTGGATTGACCTTCGCCATAGTCTCCAACTTCTCCAACCTGGACCGGTCGCAATTGACCGCTACAACAACTCGCCGCTCACTTGACCCACCGGTTTCCGGGCCGCCCACCGATTTCCGGGATTGGCAGGAGTGGAGGGACTCGAACCCACAACCCCCGGTTTTGGAGACCGGTGCTCTGCCAATTGAGCTACACTCCTATTGCTCCCGATCCCATCCTACGCGATGCCCGGCACCACTCGATGCCCAGCGCTACTATTCGATAATTCCGGCGACGACGCCGGCGCCGACCGTGCGGCCGCCTTCGCGGATCGCAAAGCGCAGGCCCTCGTCCATCGCAATCGGCGCGATCAGCTCGACTTCCATCGAGATGTTGTCGCCCGGCATCA
>CAXMQD010000025.1:0-2092 GCA_964194965.1 uncultured Acidimicrobiia bacterium
CGCCGATGTAGCGTTGCAACGGCGCGGGGTCGGCGCGCAGCGCTTCGGGAGTGGCGCTCGCCGGTATCTCGCCGTGCTCCAGGAAGGCGATGCGGTCGGCGACCTTGAGCGCCGCCTCGACCTTCTGCTCGACCAGCAACACGGCCACACCGCGCGATTTTAGCAGGGTCACGGTCTCGAGGATGGTGTCGATCATGCTCGGCATCAGGCCCTCGGTCGGCTCGTCCATGAGCAACACCTTGGGCTCGAGGCAGAGCGCGCGCGCCACCGCCAGCATCTGCTGCTCGCCACCGCTCAAATTGCCGGCCCGCTGCGCCATGCGTTCGATCAAGATCGGGAATAGCTCGAGAATTCCGTCGAGCGTGTCCTGCCCCGTGTCCCGCACCAAACAACCGATGCGCAGGTTCTCCGCCACGCTCATCTCGCCGAACAGGCGGCGGCCCTGGGGCACGTAGGCCAGGCCCCGTTTCGGCACCTGGTAGGCGGCCAAATCGCGGAGTTCCTCGCCATCGAGTTCGATACTGCCGTTGGTCGCCTCGACCAGCCCCATGATGGTCTTGAGCGCCGTGGTCTTGCCGGCGCCGTTGCGACCGAGCAGGCCCAGCACCTCGCCGGCCGCAAGATCGAGCGAGAGGCCGCGCAGTACCCGCACGCCGCCGTAGCCACTGGAGAGATCGCGAATCTTCAGCACCGCTCGTTCCTCAGGTTCCCAGGTAGGCGTGTTGGACCTCGGCATTGGCGGCGATCTCGGCCGGCGCGCCCTCGGCCAGGATGGCGCCGTCGTTCATCACCGTGATTCGCTCGGCCAGTTCCATCACCACCGACATGTTGTGCTCGATCAGGAGCACCGTGGTCTCGCGCGCGATCGCGCGGGTCAGATCGCAGAACGCCAGCACCTCGGATTCGGACAACCCCTGGGTCGGCTCGTCCATGATCAGAAGCTCGGGCGCGAGCGCGAGGCCCATGGCCAGTTCCAGCAGCCGTTGATGGCCATAAGGCAGATTGGCGGCGGGTTCGTCGAGACGTGCCGCAAGCCCGACCCGCTCCAGCGCCGCCTCCGCCTGGCCGCGCAACCGGCCTGCATCCAGGTACAGCCGGCCGGCCAGGCCGGTCATATGGCCGCGCTGGAGCGCGAGCGCGACGTTGTCGTGGCAGCTCAGGTTCTGGAATATACTGGTGATCTGGAACGTATAGACGATGCCGCGGCGCGCCCGCTGCCAGTTGCGCAAGCCCGTGATGTCCGCGTCCTTGAAGCGGATGCGCCCCGCCGAGGGCCGGATGCGGCCGGAGATCATGCTGACCAAGGTGGTCTTGCCGGCGCCGTTGGGCCCGATGACCGCGCGGATCTCGCCCGCCCGCAGCTCGAAGTCGACCTCGCGGACCGCCTGTACGCCGCCGAAATTCCGGCTCAACCCTTGGGTCCGGAGCAGGCTCATGAGCGCGCCCGGCGCCAACGCTCGCTCAAGGTCCCGATTAGGCCCTTGGGGAAGACGATGACCAGCAGCACCAGCACCACGCCAACCACGATCAAGTAGCTCGAGGTGATCTCGCTGGCGAATTCGACCAGGTAGAACATCAGCCCGGTGCCGATCAGCGGACCGAGTGCCGTCCCGGCCCCGCCGAGCAGCACCCAAAGCAAGGGATAGATTGAGTACTGGGTCGAGGCGAAGGTGGCGCCGACGTAGGCGAACAGCAGCGCGTAGGCGGCGCCCGAAAGCCCGGACAGCGCGCCCGAAACGCTCAGCGCCAAGAGCTTGTAGCCGAAGGTGTTGTACCCGAGCATCTGGACCCGGGGCTCGTTCTCGCGCAGCGCCACCAGCACCCGGCCGATGGGCGAACGCAGCAACGCGATGCCGAGCAGGTAACAGGTCACGAACAGGCCGAGCGCCAGATTGTAGCGCAAGCTCGGATCGGTCAGCGGCAACACCATCTCGCCGAAGCGCAACTGCCGGATCTCCTGGGCCAGCACGAAGCCCTCGTCGCCGCGGGTGAAGTCGTTGAAGTAGAGGATGGTCAGATAAGCCGCCTGGGAAAACATCAGCGTCACGATCAGGAACGAAACACCGCTGGTCCGGAGCGCAACCAAACCGGC
>CAXMQD010000026.1:0-2262 GCA_964194965.1 uncultured Acidimicrobiia bacterium
CGTCTGGGGCGTGCCAATGCTCATTCTGATTCTGGGCGTCGGCCTGTTCCTGACGCTCGGACTAAAGCTTCTGACAATCTTGAAGATACCGTTTGGCTTCAAGCTATTGTGGGAGGGGCGCATACCAGGCGGCGCAGGCGATATCAGCCCTTTCAATGCTCTAATGACGTCCTTGGCGGCGACGATCGGCACCGGCAACATTGCCGGCGTCGCTACCGCCATATATCTCGGCGGGCCTGGCGCGGTCTTTTGGATGTGGATGACCGCACTGGTTGGCATGGCGACCAAATATGCCGAAGCCGTATTGGCTGTCCGGTATCGCGAAAAGGACGAGCGCGGCAAGTTTGTCGGCGGGCCGATGTATTACATCAAGAATGGCTTGGGCCAAAAGTGGGGCTGGATGGCTGCCATCTTCGCTCTGTTTGCTGGGATTGCCGGTTTCGGTATCGGCAACATGGTACAGGCGAACTCCATCGCCAATGCTCTGAATACCAGCTTCGCCATTCCTGAATGGCTGACCGGTGTCGTCCTTGTATTTCTGGTCGGCGCTGTTCTGCTTGGTGGCATTCAGCGCATTTCCACCGTCGCCGGCAAGCTCGTACCGTTCATGGCCATCGCCTATATGGCTGCCGGAACATTGGTATTGCTGCTGCATGTCGAAGCAATTCCTGCCGCCTATGCCCTGATCTTCAAGCATGCCTTCACACCTACCGCGGCGACCGGCGGATTTGCCGGCGCTGCCGTTTGGGCCGCCATTCGTTTTGGTGTGGCACGCGGCGTGTTCTCGAACGAGGCCGGCCTCGGTTCGGCACCGATCGCGCACGCGGCCGCTCAGACCAAGGGTCCGGTCAGTCAGGGCCTCGTCGCCATGCTGGGCACCTTCATCGATACACTTGTCGTCTGTTCCTTCACTGCCCTTGCAATCCTGGTCACGGGGGCATGGACCAGCGGTGAGACAGGCGCGGCTCTTACATCCAAGGCATTCGATCTGGCTCTGCCTGGTGTCGGTGGATATATAATTGCGCTGGCATTGGCGGTATTCGCCTTCACGACGATCCTTGGTTGGAGCTATTATTGCGAACGTTCGCTGCAGTATCTGTTCGGCATCAGAATCATCACACCTTTCCGCGTTCTATGGTCTCTTGCCGTGCTTGTTGGGGCAACGCTGAAATTAAGCTTTGTCTGGCTACTTGCCGATACGCTGAATGCTCTGATGGCAATCCCGAACCTGATCGCGCTGGCCCTGCTCAGCCCGATTGTATTCAAGCTCACAAAGGAGTTCTTCGACACAAAGGGCGAATCGGAAGACAATCCGTTCTGATCTGATACGCCTTTCTACGTAGCCGCTCTTTGCGCGGTCCCGTTGGACTGGGCTACGATCCCGCCATGAAAGTCGACTTCGGCCGCACCGCGGCGGACTATGCGCGCCACCGCGCCGGCTTTCCGGAGCAATTGTTTGCACGCCTGGCGGCTTTGGGTATCGGGCGCGCAGGTCAGCGCGTGCTCGATCTGGGCAGCGGCACCGGCAGCCTGGCGCGTGGCTTCGCGCGCCGCGGCGCCCGGGTCACGGCGCTCGATCTGTCCGTGGACTTGCTGGCCCAGGCGCGGGCGCTGGCCGCGGATGAGGGTGTCGACATCGAGACTGTTTGTGCTCCGGCCGAAGACAGTGGCTTGCCGGACGCGGCCTTCGAGGCGGTCACCGCCGGTCAATGCTGGCACTGGTTCGACCGGCCCCGGGCGGCGGCCGAGGCGCGGCGCCTGCTGGTGCCCGGCGGCATGTTGGCGATCTGTCACTTCGACTGGCTGCCGCTGCCCGGCACCGTGCCCGGCACCGTGGTAGCGGCCACCGAGGCCTTGATCGAGGCCCATAATCCGGCCTGGACTCTGGGCGGTGGCGACGGGCGCTATCCGGCCTGGGCGGCGGACGCGGCGGACGCCGGCTTCGGCGCAATCGAGTGTATCGACTTCGAGATTTCGGTGCCCTACGGCCACGAGGCTTGGCGCGGCCGGATCCGGGCCAGCGCCGGGGTCGGCGGAAGTTTGGCGCCCGAGGCGGTCGCCGTCTTCGACCGCGCACTGGCGGCGCTGCTCGCCGCCGAGTTCCCCGGCGCGCCGCTCCAGGTACCGCACCGCTGCTTCGCCGTGATCGCCAAAGCGCCGCTGTGACCTGATCGTAAGAATCGAGATCGTTAAGAATTGGGGTCGCGGTCTAGCGAACGCCCGCCTCGTCCTCCAACTCGGCGAGATCCCCGGTATCGATGA
>CAXMQD010000027.1:0-5758 GCA_964194965.1 uncultured Acidimicrobiia bacterium
ATCGAGTGAGGTCTCGCCGATCTTGGAAATGTCGAAGGGGGTGTGTTCGTAGATCTCGTAGATCCAGTTCCAGAACAGCAGATGGGCGTAGGCGCGCCACTGATTGCCGGGTTGCTGGGACGGATCGTCATCGGGGAAGTAGTATTTGGGGGCTTGGATGTCGGCACCGGTGGCGACGTCGCGCTCATACTCGCGCTTGAGGGTGTCGGCGTCGTATTCCAGGTGGTTGAACATATAGACCGCCCGGTGCGTCCGGTCCTCCATCAGACACAGCCCGGCTTCCGGCGATTCCGCCAGAATGCGCAGGCCCGGCTTGTCCGGGATGTCTTCGCGGCGCACCTCGGTGTGGCGCGAGACGGGAATCGAGAACTCGTCGTTGAAGCCGCGCAACAGGCCCGAGCCCTGGTCCACGATGTGGTGGCGGAAGATGCCGAACATCTTCTGGTCGAGCTCGTGTTTGGGCACGCCGTGATAGTGGCGCAACGCCGCCTGCGCGCCCCAGCACAAATGGAAGCTGCGGAACACATTCGTCAGCGCCCAGTCGAAGATGGCGGTCAGCTCGTCCCAGTAGTCGACCTCCTCGAAGGGCAGGGTTTCGATCGGCGCGCCGGTCACGATCAGGCCGTCGAACTTCTCGTGCCGGACTTCGTCCCAGGTCCGGTAGAAGTCGATCAGGTGCCGTTCGGGCACGTTGCGGGACTGGTACGAGCCGGTGTTGAGCAGGGTCATCTCGACCTGCAGCGGGGTCGAGCCGACGACTCGGGCGATTTGGGTCTCGGTGCGGATCTTGTCGGGCATCAGGTTGAGCAAGGCGATGCGTAAGGGGCGGATGTCCTGGCGCACCGCATCGAACTCGCTGATCACCTCGACGCCTTCCTCCTCGAGGACGCGCCGGGCCGGCAGATCGTTGGGTATTTTGATCGGCATGCTCGCCGTGTTCCAATCTTAAGATTTTGCCGTAAGACTATGTAATTACGCTAAATTTAAGGTGGAAACTCCACCATCGGCGAGGCACCGCCTCGGGCCGCGCAGTCCAAGACCTAGAATTGGAACTTTACCGGCCTGGACGCAATACGCAAACGCAGGCCTCCGGTTCGCTCGGCGCGACCGTTGCATTACCGGGTTCCGGTCCATATCAATCACCCCTGCGAGAGCCTTTGCCAGTAGACTGGCCGAACCGGCCGTGGCGCCGGGAGAGGACCATGCCCGACGACAGCCTGCGCAAGCCGACCCGCGATAGCTCTACCTCCGGCCCCGGCGGGACCCGGAACAGGATTCGCTTGGTGACCGCGGCGAGCCTGTTCGACGGCCACGACGCCTCGATCAACATCATCCGCCGGATTCTCCAGGGCGCCGGCGCCGAGGTCATCCACCTGGGCCACAACCGCTCGGTCGAGGAGGTGGTGACCGCGGCCGCGCAGGAGGACGTTCAGGGCATCGCCGTCAGCTCCTACCAGGGCGGCCACGTCGAGTACTTCAAGTACATGATCGACCTGCTGCGCGAGCGCGGCGCGGGCGCCGTGCGAATCTTCGGCGGTGGCGGCGGGGTGATCTCGCCCGAGGAAATCCAGGAGCTCCGCGACTACGGCGTCGCCCGCATCTACACCCCCGAGGACGGCCAGCGCCTGGGCCTTCGGGGCATGATCGACGACATGCTCGCCGAGGCCGACTTCGACCTTGCCCACGATCTGCCGAGCAGCCTGGACGGCCTGGCGGCGCCCGGCGGCCGGGTCCTGACCCGGATGCTGACCGCGCTCGAGCAAGGCGCGATGGACCCGGAACTCAAGGCCGGGCTGGACCAGATGGCGGCCGCCGCGGGGCCGGTGCCGGTGCTCGGCGTTACCGGGACCGGCGGGGCCGGCAAGTCCTCGCTCACCGACGAGGTGATCCGGCGCTTTCGGCTCGACGATCCGGAGCTACGCATCGCGGTGATCGCCATCGATCCCTCCAAGCGCAAAAGCGGCGGCGCGCTGCTCGGCGACCGCATCCGCATGAACGCGCTCGACGGTCGGCGGGTGTTCATGCGCTCGCTGGCGACCCGGGGTTCGGCGAGCGAGGTGCCGGCCTACGTGCCCGACATGGTCGCCGCCTGCAAGGCCGCGGGCTTCGGCCTGGTGATCGTCGAGACTCCGGGCATCGGCCAGGGCGACGCCGGCATCGTGGCCCACGTCGACTGCGCGCTCTACGTCATGACCCCGGAATTCGGCGCCCCCAGCCAACTCGAAAAAATCGACATGCTCGACTTCGCCGACCTGGTGGCGATCAACAAGTTCGACCGACGCGGGGCCGCCGATGCGCTGCGCGACGTGCGCAAGCAGGTTCAGCGCGGCCACGAGAGGTTCGGCGATGCGCTCGAGGATATGCCGGTCTACGGCACCGTCGCGGCCCAGTTCAACGACGCCGGCGTGACCGCGCTCTATCACGGCCTGTTGGAGACCTTCAACGCGCGCGGCCTGGGCGCCTGGTCGAGCGGCCAGCCCAAGCCGGCGGCGAAAACCTCGGCCACCCCCGGCGCCATGGTGCCGGGCGAGCGGGTGCGCTACCTGGCCGAGATCGCCGAAGCGCTGCGCGGCTATCACGGTTTCGTCGCCGAGCAGGTCGCGGCCGCGCAGGCGCGCCAGAGCCTGCGCGAGGCGCGGGACATGCTGGCACAGGCGGGTAGGGACACGGGCGATCTCGACGCGCTGATCGCCGAACGCGCGGCGGCGCTGGATCCGCGCTCAGCCGAATTGCTCGATGCCTGGCCCGAGGTCAAGGCGCGCTACGGCGCGGAGGACTACGTGACCGAGGCACGCGGCGGCGAGGTGCGCACCGCGCTCACCATCAAGACCCTGTCCGGCAGCGTGGTGCCCAAGGTGGCGTTGCCGCGCTATGAGAGCGAGGGCGAGCTGCTGCGCTGGCTACTCGAGGAGAACCTGCCGGGAAGCTTCCCCTATACGGCCGGCATTTTCCCGTTCAAGCGCGAGACCGAGGACCCGACCCGCATGTTCGCCGGCGAGGGCGATCCGTTCCGGACCAACGCGCGCTTCAAGTATCTGTCCCGGGATTCGGAGGCCAAGCGGCTTTCCACCGCCTTCGATTCGGTGACGCTCTACGGCTTCGACCCGGACGAGCGGCCCGACATCTACGGCAAGGTCGGCACTTCGGGTGTCTCGATCGCAACGCTCGACGATATGAAGGTGCTTTACGAAGGTTTCGACCTTTGCGCGCCCGCGACCTCGGTGTCGATGACCATCAACGGCCCGGCGCCGACCATCCTGGCGATGTTCTTCAACACCGCGATCGATCAGCAGCTGGCGCGCTTCGAGGCCGAGGAGGGACACGCGCCCAACGCCGAGGAGGCCGCCGAGGTCGGGGCGCGGACGCTGGCGAGCGTGCGCGGCACGGTCCAGGCCGATATCCTCAAGGAGGACCAGGGCCAGAACACCTGCATCTTCTCGACCGAATTCGCGCTCCGCATGATGGCCGACATCCAGGCGTATTTCGTCGAACAACGGGTGCGCAATTTCTACTCGGTCTCGATCTCCGGCTATCACATCGCCGAGGCCGGGGCGAACCCGATCTCGCAACTCGCCTTCACGCTGGCCAACGGCTTCACCTATGTGGAGGCCTATCTGGCGCGCGGCATGAAGATCGACGACTTCGCGCCCAACCTCTCGTTCTTCTTCTCCAACGGCATGGATCCGGAATACTCGGTGATCGGCCGGGTCGCGCGGCGCATCTGGGCGGTCGCCCTGCGCGACAAATATGGCGCGGACGCGCGCAGCCAAAAGCTCAAGTATCACATCCAGACGTCGGGCCGCTCGCTGCACGCCCAGGAGATGGACTTCAACGACATCCGCACCACGTTGCAGGCGCTGATCGCGGTCTACGACAACTGCAACAGCCTGCACACCAACTCCCACGACGAGGCCTTCACCACCCCGACCGCCGAATCGGTGCGCCGCGCCATGGCGATCCAGATGATCATCAATCAGGAGTGGGGCCTGGGGAAGAACGAGAACCCGAGCCAGGGCGCCTTCATCATCGAAGAGCTGACCGATTTGGTGGAGGCGGCGGTGCTCCAGGAGTTCGAGCGCATCAGCGAGCGCGGCGGCGTGCTCGGCGCCATGGAAACCGGCTATCAGCGCGGCAAGATCCAGGACGAGTCGCTAACCTACGAAACCCTCAAGCATGACGGCCGGTTGCCGATCGTGGGCGTCAACACCTTCCGCAATCCAGAGGGCGCCGCGGAGGCCGGCCCGGTCGAGTTGCGCCGCTCGTCGGAAGCCGAAAAGCAGGGCCAGATCGCGCGCCTGCGCGACTTCCAAGGGCGGCACGAGGACCAAGCACCGGCCGCTATCGCACGGCTGCAGGAGACCGCGGCCGGTGGCGGCAACGTCTTCGCCGCGCTCATGGCGGCGGTGCGCCACTGCTCCCTCGGCCAGATCACCGACGCCCTGTTTGAGGTCGGCGGCCAGTACCGCCGGAACATGTAGCGGCGCCCGGGGTCAGGCGCGCGTGCCTGACCCGCCTCGAACCCCGCGTTCCGTTAGGGGAGTCTCCGACAAAGAAGAATTGTCATGAACGGGGGGAGATTATTTTCCAATCCCGTGGTTCCCGCCACCGCCCCGCCCACGGCCGGCCCTGTGGCGTTATTGTAATTGGTTCCGCCACTGTTATCATCGACCGGATTCGGTGAGTCATCCCATGCCACATGATTATGGGTATGGGCAGGGCCGGTGAGGGTTCCCGCGCCATGGGCGTGATTGATCGCGCCGCCCGCGTTCCCCGCCACATTCCCCCCCACCAGGAACATTCCGTTGAAGGCAGCGACTTGAGCGAATCCCGCGGGACAAGCATTATTCTGGTCCCATAGGATAATCGCGTCCACCGGAACTACGCCCGCTGGCCCGGCCGGACTAATGGTCAGATCATAGGTGGCTTGCCGGTTCGGTCCGTTTCCTGTTGTCACGGTCAGCAGAAAATCTCCGACCGGCATGCCGGGCGGCAAATTCGCGATTATTTGGTTCGGCGCTGGTGGAATCACGGGGACGAGCTGTGGGAATTCACCGAGGGTCACCACCAGGTTCGGACCACTATCGAAGTCGCTTCCATTTATCGTCACTTGATTCGGGAGCGGTAAATCCACATGAACTTCCGTGATGGTAACTTGGGCCGACGCTGTCGCGGCCTGGCCAAAGATAAGCACGGCGAGACCCAGGAACCCCAACAGGCTCCGCGCGGACGTCCGCCGCAACCCTGTCATGATGGATGGAATTGGTTTTTTCATTTGCCTCTCCCTTATGCACTGGCGATTTCGCTTCAATTTCCCGAATTGCCCTTCGGTTGCCGCGAACAGTGGCACACTTAATAAGTGAAAAACATTTCTTTTATGGCGTAAAAGTAGAAATATAATTTCGGAAGTTTTTTTGGGCCCGGCGCGGGTCGAATCCCGGACCCGCGAGCGATCGCTGCCGTGTGGCCGCAGATTAGGAGCGGCACTTGACGGGACCGGCCGCTTGCCACTTTACTTGTTTGTCCGTCCCCCAGGCCATTCATCGCCCGGAACCGCCATCGGCCGGGGCGAGGACGCCAGGAAGCTTCCCATGACCGCCATCGAGCGCAAGTTGACGACCATCCTCGCCGCCGATGTGGTCGGGTTCAGCAAGATGATGGGGCGCGACGAGACCGGGACTCTCGAGAACTTGAAGGACTGCCGCGCGATCATCGACAGCGGTATCGCCGAACATCGCGGCCGCATCTTCGGGAGCGCCGG
>CAXMQD010000028.1:0-1689 GCA_964194965.1 uncultured Acidimicrobiia bacterium
AGGGTCACCGACAGGTATCGGCGACGGCACGTCGCCACGATATTTCGCCCTCGCTGTTGTTTTCCTGGCGCAAAGCGTTTTGTCGCGGTCGCGACGAGATGATCGGCTTTGCACCGGCGCTGATCGTGCCTGACGAGGAAGTGCCGCCGGGCGCGGCTGCGGCTGTCGGGCGCATGGAGATCGTCACCGTAACAGGCCAGCGGATCATGGTTGGCGCGGATGTCGATGCCGTGGCGCTGGCGCGGGTCGTGGCGGCGCTGGAGGCGCGATGATCCCGGTTCCCTCTGGGGTGCGAGTCTGGCTGGCGACCGGGATCACGGACATGCGCCGTGGCATGAACGGCTTGACGCTTCAAGTCCAGGAGGCTCTGGGGCGCGATCCTTATGCTGGCGATCTGTTCGTATTCCGGGGCCGTCGCGGCGACCTGATTAAGGTGCTGTGGCATGACGGGCTGGGGTGCTCGCTCTACGCCAAGCGGCTGGAGCGCGGGCGGTTCATCTGGCCCTCTCCGGCGGATGGCGTGGTGGCGGTTTCGCCGGCCCAGCTCGGCTACCTGCTCGAAGGGATCGACTGGCGGCATCCGCTGCGCAGCTGGCGACCCGAGCGCGCGGGATGATGCAGGAAAGTGAACCGGAGCGCACAAAAAGAACGTGACCCAAATCCGTCGGATATGATTGACTCGGTGTCATGCCGAGCGCCGCACCGACCGATATCGAGGCCCTGCGCGCCGCCCTTGCGGTAGCCGAGGCCAAGGCCTCGAACGCCGAAGCGATCATCGCCGCCTTGAAGCTGATGGTCGAGAAACTGCGGCGCGAGATCTACGGCCAGCGCTCGGAGCGCAAGGCGCGCCTGCTCGACCAGCTGGAGCTGGAGCTCGAGGAGCTGGAGGCGCGCGCGAGCGAGGACGAGCTCGCCGCCGAACAGGCAACCGCGAAGACCTCGACAGTCAAGTCTTTCAGCCGTAGGCGGCCATCGCGCAAGCCGTTCCCGGAGCATCTGCCGCGCGAGCGCGTGGTGGTTCCGGCGCCCGAGGTCTGTGGCTGTTGCGGCTCGGATCGGCTTTCCAAGCTGGGCGAGGACATCACCGAGACGCTGGAGGTAATCCCGCGCAGCTGGAAGGTGATCCAGACGGTGCGCGAGAAGTTCACCTGCCGGGACTGCGAGAAGATCAGCCAGGCGCCGGCACCGTTCCATGTGACGCCGCGGGGTTGGGCGGGCCCGAGCCTGCTGGCCATGATCCTGTTCGAGAAGTACGGCCAGCATCAGCCGTTGAACCGGCAGAGCGAGCGTTACGCCCGCGAGGGCGTGGAGCTCAGCCTGTCGACCCTGGCCGACCAGGTGGGCGCCTGTGCCACCGTGTTGCGGCCGCTCCACGATCTGATCGCAACCCATGTGCTGGCCGCCGAGCGTATCCACGGCGACGACACCACGGTGCCGGTTCTGGCGAAGGGCAAGACCGACACGGCACGCGCCTGGGTCTATGTGCGCGACGATGCACCCTATGGGGGCGCCGATCCGCCGGCGGCGCTGTTCTACTACGCCCGCGACCGATCCGGCGCGCATCCCGAGAAGCACCTGACAGGCTTTGCCGGGATCCTGCAGGCCGATGCCTATGCCGGGTACAACAGGCTGTATGCGCCCGGCCGCTCCCCGGGGCCGGTCACCGAGGCGCTCTGCTGGGCCCATGCG
>CAXMQD010000029.1:0-4213 GCA_964194965.1 uncultured Acidimicrobiia bacterium
GCGTGCTGATGGCCGCCGCCCCGGCCCACGACCGCCTGTGTCAGTTGGTCGAGTCCGGGCGCCTGCCGTGCTTGAGCGCGGCGGCGCCCGAGGACGACGATCTTGCGCCGCTGACTGCCCTGGCCGCGGACTGGCGCGCCCGCCTCGACGATGTCGTGGTGCTTGGCATGGGCGGTTCCTCGCTTGGCGGCCGGACGCTCTATGCGCTCAGCGATCGCGGCTTCGGTCCGCCGGACGGCGGGCCGCGCCTGCATTTCCTGGAAAACGTCGACCCGGACACCGTGGCCGGCCTGCTCGCCGTGCTCGATCTGAAGCGCAGCGGCGTGATCGCGATCTCCAAGTCGGGCGGCACCGCCGAGACCCTGGCCCAGATTCTGGTATTGTTGCCCGAGCTGGAGGCGGCGGTCGGCCGGGACAGCCTGCCTGGCCATTTGGTGACGATCACCGAGCCCAGGCCGAGCCCGCTCAAGGCCCTCGCCGAGCGCTACGGCCTGCCCTGCTTCGACCACGATCCCGCCATCGGCGGGCGTTTTTCGGTGTTCTCGGTGGTCGGCGCGCTGCCGGCATTGGTCGCCGGCCTGGACGTCGCGGCGTTTCGGCGCGGTGCCGGCGAGGTGCTGCAAGCGACCCTGGCGGCCAAGCGCGTCGAGGACTCCCAGCCCGCAATCGGCGCCGCGCTCAACGTTGGGCTGGCCCAGGAGCGGGGCCTGACCCAATCGGTGATGATTACCTACGAGGACCGCCTGGCCCCCTTCGGCTTATGGTACCGCCAGCTTTGGGCCGAGAGCCTGGGCAAGGACGGCGTCGGCACGACGCCGATTCGCGCCCTCGGCACCGCCGACCACCACAGCCAGCTCCAGCTCTACCTGGCCGGACCGCGCGACAAGATGTTTACCATGGTGATGCCGGCTACCGCGGGCGCCGGCGCGGCTCTTCCGGCCGGACTGGCCGAAGCGGCGGGAGCGGGGTACCTGGGTGGCCGTACGTTGGGCGATCTTCTGGACGCGGCCGCGCGCGCCACCGCCGAAACCCTGGCCCGCAACGGCCGGCCGGTCCGCTGCTTTCGGCTCGAGGTGGTGGACGAGGCGGCGCTCGGTGCGCTGCAAATGCATTTTATGATCGAGACGATTCTGGCGGCCGACCTGCTGGGCGTGAACGCCTTCGACCAACCGGCGGTCGAGGAGGGCAAGATACTGGCCCGCCGCTATCTCGACGAGGCCGCCGAATGACCGGCCCCGCAATGACCATCCGCCGCCTGCCCGAAACTCTGGTTAACCGCATCGCCGCCGGCGAGGTGGTCGAGCGCCCGGCGGCTGCGGTCAAGGAACTGGTCGAGAACGCCATCGACGCCGGCGCGCACCACATCGACGTCGATCTGCGCGACGGTGGGCGTTCGTTCATCTCGGTGACCGACGACGGCCGCGGCATGACCGCCGAGGAGATCGAGCTGGCGATCGAGCGCCACGCCACCTCCAAGCTGCCCGGTGACGACCTGGTGAACATCACCTCGCTCGGCTTCCGCGGCGAGGCGCTGCCTTCGATCAGCGCGGTTTCGCGCCTGTCCATGACCAGCCGCGTCAATGTGGGCATCACTGGGGTGGGGAGCGTTGGGGGCGCGGGCGGGCAAGCCTGGTGCCTGTCGGTCGAGGGTGGCAAGCGCGGGGCGGTGAAACCGGCGGCCCATCCGCCCGGCACCAGGGTCGAGGTGCGCGACCTGTTCTACGCCACCCCGGCGCGGCTCAAGTTCCTCAAAACCGCGCGCACCGAGGCCAACCATGCGCTCGATGCGCTGCAACGCTTGGCCATGGCCCATCCGGGAGTCGGTTTCACGCTGGTCGAGGACAGCCGCAGCCGGTTGCGCCTGGCGCCCGCCGAGGGCGCGTTGGCCGGGGATGCGTTGTTTAGCGCCCGGCTGACCCGCCTGGGCGCGGTCATGTCGCGCGAGTTCGCCGAAAACGCGCTGCCCGTGGACGCCGAGCGCGAGGGAATCCGGCTGACCGGCTACATCGGCCTGCCGACACTCAACCGCGGCAATGCGCGGCACCAATATCTGTTCGTCAACGGCCGGCCGGTGCGCGACAGGCTGCTCCATGGCGCGGTGCGCGGCGCCTACCGGGATTTCCTGGCGCGCGACCGCCATCCCATGCTGGCGCTGTTCCTGGAACTACCGCCCGAGGCGGTCGACATCAACGTGCATCCGGCCAAGGCCGAGGTGCGGTTCCGCGAGCCGGGGCTGGTACGCGGCCTGATCGTCGGCGCCTGCCGCCACGCCCTCGCCGAGGCTGGGCACCGGGCTTCGACCTCGGTCGGCGATGCGGCGCTCGGCGCGCTGCGGCCGCACGCGGCGCCGCCCGGCGGCTACGCCTGGCCCCTCGGTGGCCGCCCCGCGGGTGGCGGAGCCACGCTGCCGCGCGGTATGGCGGAAGCCGCGGCGAGCTATCACGCGCCGCTGCCCGGGCTCGGCGCCGCGCCCGCGGCCCGGCCGGCCGGCGCGGACCCCGAGCAGGTGCCAACCGATCATCAGGACTACCCGCTCGGCGCCGCCCGGGCCCAGGTCCATGGCACCTACGTGGTGGCTCAGACCGAGGACGGCATCGTCATCGTCGACCAGCACGCCGCGCACGAGCGCCTGGTTTACGAGCGCATGAAGCGCCAACTCGCCGAGAACGGCGTGGCGCGCCAGATCTTGCTGATTCCCGAGGTCGTGGAGCTGGACGAACCGGCCGCCGAGCGCCTGGTGGCGCGCGCCGAGGAGCTGGCGGAACTCGGCCTGGCGATCGAGCCCTTCGGCCCGGGCGCGGTAGTCGCGCGCGAGGTCCCGGCGCTGCTCGGCGAGATCAACCTCCAGGGCCTGCTGCGCGACCTGGCCGACGAGCTGGCGGAACTGGGCCAGGCATTAGCCTTGCGCGAGCACCTGGAGGCGGTCTGCAGTACCATGGCTTGCCACGGCTCGGTGCGCGCCGGCCGCCAGCTCAATGTCGAAGAGATGAACGAGCTGCTGCGGGAGATGGAGGCGACGCCCCATTCGGGCCAGTGCAACCACGGTCGGCCGACCTACGTGGAGCTCAAGCTGGCCGACATCGAGAAGCTGTTTGGCCGGCGTTAGGGCCTGAATTACAGTTAATTCTTGATGCAGGTCATCGGTAAAAAAAACCACGGCACGCTACGCGCGAGTGAGGTTCGAACATGCAGATCCCAGTGCAGGTCACCTTTCGCAACATGGACCCTTCCGAGGCTGTCGAGGCTAAAATCCGGGGCAAAGCGGAAAAACTGGAGCGGTATTTCGACCGCGTCGTTTCTTGCCGCGTGGTCGTCGAATCGCCGCACCGGCGCCATCACAAGGGCAGTCTCTATAACGTGCGCATCGATATCGGGGTGCCGGGCAAGGAGATCGTGGTTAACCACACCGGGCCCAAGAACCACGCCCACGAGGATGTCTACGTAGCGGTCCGCGACGCCTTCAACGCCGCCGCCCGGCGGCTCGAGGACCACGCCCGCAAGGTCCGCGGCGAGGTCAAGAGCCACGAGGTGCCGCCCCACGGCAAGGTCGCGCGCCTGTTCCCCTACGAGGGTTATGGCTTCGTCGAGATGTCGGATGGGCGCGAAATCTATTTCCACCGGAACAGCGTGGTGAACAACGGCTTCGACCAGCTCGAGGCCGGCCAGGAGGTCCGCGTCGCGGTCGCCGAGGGCGAGAGTGCCGATGGACCCCAGGCCAGCACTGTCACCCCGATCGGCAAGCACCACTTGATCGCGTAGGCCGGGCTGTCCCTCTCGGGGGGCTCACTCCGGCGCGCGCAGGAACACGAGCCTTGCTTTGCCGTATTTGCGCTCGTCGAGGGTTTCGAAGCCTTCGGGCGCGGCGAAGGGTTCCTTGGCCATGAGCTCGATCGCGGCGAGCGCGCCGGGCGCCAGCCAGCCGGCGGTCCGCAGCGCCGCGAGCGCGGGCGGCGCCAGGTCCTGGTTGTAGGGCGGGTCCATCAGCACCAGCGCGCAGGGCGCCTTGGCCGTCGGTGGGCGCAGCACGTCGCAGCGCAGCAGCTCGGCGTTTGCGGCCTCGCCGAGCGCCTCGATGTTGGTTTGACAGGCGTTGAGCGCGCTCGCCTGGTTCTCCATGAAGCTGACGAAACCGGCGCCGCGCGACAGCGCTTCGAGGCCGAGTGCGCCGGTGCCGGCGAAGGCGTCGAGCGCCCGCGCGCCGGTCAGCGGATTT
>CAXMQD010000030.1:0-2439 GCA_964194965.1 uncultured Acidimicrobiia bacterium
CGGTCGGCGAGACCGAGGTTGGCCAGTCCCGGGCCGGTGAACTCGACGAACTTGCTGACCACGCCCTTGGCGCGCAGTATCTGGACCACGGTGAGAACCAGATCCGTCGCCGTGGTGCCCTCCTTGAGCGCGCCCGAGAAACGCATCCCGACCACCTCGGGGATCAGCATGGAGATCGGCTGGCCGAGCATCGCCGCCTCGGCCTCGATGCCGCCGACGCCCCATCCCAACACGCCCAGGCCGTTGACCATGGTGGTGTGGCTGTCGGTGCCGACCAGAGTGTCGGGATAGGCCAGTGTCGCCCGGCCGCCCCCACCTGGGCCCCCGCCTGGGCCCCCGCCCTGGCGATCGTCTCCGGTCCAAACCACCTGGGCCAGGTACTCCAAGTTCACTTGGTGGCAGATGCCGGTACCCGGTGGCACGACGCGGAAGTTGTCGAAGGCGCTCTGACCCCAGCGCAGGAAGGCATAACGTTCGCCGTTGCGGGCAAACTCCCGCTCGACGTTGATCTTGAACGAATCCGGGCCGCCAAAGGAATCGACCGTCACCGAGTGGTCGATGACCAAATCGACCGGCGACAACGGATTGATGCGTTTGGGATCGCCGCCCAGGGTCTCCATCGCCTGGCGCATCGCGGCCAGATCGACCACCGCCGGCACGCCGGTGAAGTCCTGCATCAGCACCCGCGCCGGGCGGTAAGCGATCTCCCGGTCCGAACGCCGGTTCTCGAGCCACGCGCCGACCGCCATGGCGTCGTCGACGGTGACCGTGCCGCCGTCCTCGTGGCGCAGCAGGTTTTCGAGCAGAATTTTGAGCGAGCAGGGCAGGCGCGAAATGTCGCCCAGGCCAGCCGCGGCGGCGGCTTCGAGGCTGAAATAATCGTAGTCGCGCCCGCCCGCTGAAAGGGTCCGGCGGGTCTTGAGGCTGTCGGTGCCGCTGGTCACGAGTCGGGTCTCCCGGGGCTTGGATTGCGGGGCATGAATGGGTCTGAATCGCGCACGAGTGACGCTGCGGCGCAACATGAGCCATTCCCCCGCCGAAGTCCAGCGAACCCGGCTGTGGATGGCGCGCTCGGCGGGTCCAGCGGGCGAGCGCGCGGGCACCCCCACGGGGGCCCCAACGGGACCCCCGCGGGGCCTCCGATGAACCCAGCGAACGCTTGACCCATCCGGCGGATTAGACTTACCTACGGGCGTCGTCGTGGCGTCTCGGTTAAGCAAGGCGGCCAAGAAAAGCAAGATTACAGGGAGTTGGGCTTGATTCCTGGGACGGGCGACCCCCTTTGCGATCGGCATCGCCGCGCGCGCAAATCAGCGCGTCGCGGGGTCTTGCGCGCGGACTCCAAGCCAGGTGTTTCGAAATGAACGAGACCCAGGCCGCGGGCGCCGCGGCGCTCGATACCTTTCCCAAACTGCTGGCGGAAAACGCGCGCCGGCGGCCCGGGCAACCGGCGGTCCGGGAAAAGGATCTGGGCATCTGGCAGACCTGGACTTGGGGCCAAGTCGCTGAAGAAGTGCGCGCGCTGGCCTGCGGGCTCGCCGCGCTCGGCCTGAGGCCGGGCGACAAGATCGCCATTATCGGCGACAACCGGCCGCGGCTGTATTGGACCATGGCCGCGGCCCAGGCACTGGGCGCGGTGCCGGTGCCGTTGTACCAGGACTCGGCAGCCAAGGAGATGGCGTTCGTCCTCGACCATGCCGAGGTCCGTTTCGCCATGGTCGAGGACCAGGAACAGGTCGACAAGCTGCTCGGGATCGAGGCCAACGACCTGCGCATCGAGCAGATCATCTACGACAACGACCGGGGCCTGCGCCACTACGATCGAGATTTCCTGCAGTCCTTCGAGGACGTCCAGGCGAAGGGGCGCGAGCACGACCGCGCCAATCCCGGCTTCTACGAAGCCGGGGTCGCCAACGGCAAGGGCGACGACACCGCCATCATCCTCTATACCTCGGGCACCACCGGGCAACCCAAGGGCGTGGTGCTCAACTTCGATAACTTGGTCCAGACCGCGCGCAACAGCATCGATTTCGATAGCTTGAACGAGAACGAGGACGTGCTCGCCTACCTGCCCATGGCCTGGGTCGGCGACCACCTGTTCTCCTACAGTCAAAGCTACGTGGCCGGGTTCTGTGTGAGTTGCCCGGAATCCAACGACACCGTGCTGTCCGACTTGCGCGAACTCGGGCCGACCTATTTCTTCGCGCCGCCGCGCATCTTCGAGAACATTCTGACCACGGTGATGATCCGCATGGAGGATGCCGGCTGGATCAAGCGCAAGATGTTCCAGTTTTTCATGGCGGTGGCCAAGCGCCACGGCATCCGAATCCTTGACGGCAAATCGGTTTCCATCGGCGACCGGCTGCTCTACGGACTAGGCGGGCTGCTGATTTACGGGCCGCTCTTGAATACGCTGGGCTTCAGCCGTCTCCGCGTGGC
>CAXMQD010000031.1:0-8128 GCA_964194965.1 uncultured Acidimicrobiia bacterium
GGTCGCTCCGGTCGACCCGATTGACCAGGCAGCCCAGGGTGGGGCTCGAGATGCGCACGATATCTCCGGTCTTATGCGTAAACCCCTCGCCGGATTGGTCGCGGTCCTGCACCGGCACGAACATGGTGCCGGTGAACAGCATTAGGCCATCGGGATACTGGTGGTTCGCGTTGATGGTCTGGGCCACCAAGTCGGTCACGTCGCGGCTGATTTCCGCCATCGAGCTGGCGCCTTCCAGGCGGTAGCCCTCCACACCCTCGATGACCAGCTTGACCTCTGCCCGGCGCAGGTCGTCGAGGCTGAAGGTCTCGTCGAACAGGCGCAGGAAGGGGCCGATCGCGCAGGAGGCGTTGTTG
This sequence comes from uncultured Acidimicrobiia bacterium, assembly GCA_964194965.1. GTDB lineage: Bacteria > Pseudomonadota > Alphaproteobacteria > Kiloniellales > J153 > JACZVL01. Next base: position 357 of record CAXMQD010000031.1, read on the forward strand.
TCCTTGGCACGCCCCAACAACAACGCGCTACGCCCCTCGAAGTCGCGCAGGTTGACGTCGTTGCCCAGCGTGGCACCCACGATCCGGCCCCGGGGATCGACCACCAGGACCGTCTCCGGTTCCGGATTGTTCCAGACCGAATCCGGGTGCAGGCCGATGTCCTCGCCGACTCCGACCGCGGACATCGGCGGCGCCTTGGAGAACACCTCGGCGTAGGGTCCGATGCCAACCTCGAGGTATTGGGACCAGAAGCCACGCTCGATCAGCGCCACTTTCAGGCGCTCGGCCTCGGCCGAGCCGGGCTTGACCGAGGCAATGTCGGCACCGGCGACCTGGGACAAATCGGCGCGGATCTCCTCGACCCGGGCGGGATTGCCCTTGGCGCGCTCCTCGATAACCCGTTCCAGCAGACTGGCCACGAAGGTCACGCCACAGGCTTTCAGGGCCTGGAGGTCGCACGGGGCCAGCAACCGAGGCCTGATCTCGTCTCGGCCCTCGCGCGGGCTGTTGGCGAGCAGGGCATCTGTGCTGCCGAGTGCCGCGCCGCGCGGGGCGGCGCGTAAAGCCTCGACCGGCGTCTCGGATTCGAGCAGATGGGCGATCGTCGGAATGGTGGCGGATACGTCATGGACCTGCCCGTTTTCGATCACCACCACCGATGGTCCGGCGTGCTGGCCGGGCACCCAGGCGCGGCCGACCAGCGTTCCACTATCGCCGTCGGTCGGCAGGCAGATTGCGGTATCGAGTTCGAGGGGCATGATCAAGGTCTCCGGCTGGCGATCGATTGGCGTCGGCCCCGATCATATTGAGCCCCGCCACGGAAGCAAATCGCTTCCGTGGCCGCGCATCCCCGGACTGCCGCGGGACCGGGAACCGGGTTCAGTTTTCGTGACTCGGTACGACGACCATCTGGGCGACGGTAACCCGCGCGGGCTGTTCGAGGGCGTAGACGATGGCGCGGGCGATGTCGGCGGGATCGAGGACCTCCGCGAAGCTATCGTAAAAAGCCGTACCCTTGGTCGAATCGCCACGGTGGCGGGCGGCGGCGAACTCGGTCCGGGTCAGGCCCGGCAGGATCTCGGTCACCCTGAGGTCGCTGGCACCATAGTCTTTGCGCAACGCCTCCGTGAAGCCATGCACGGCGTATTTGCTGGCGTTGTAGATCGTGCCGCCCTTGTAGGTGCCCAACCCGGCGATCGAACCGAGCGTCACCACATGGCCGCGCCCGCGTGCCACCATGCCCGGGACGACCGCGTGACAGGTGCGGATCATGCCGATCACGTTGGTCTCGATGATGGTGACCCAGTCCGCGACCGCGCCTTCGTCGAAGGGCCGGCGCCCGCCCAGGTCGTGACCGGCATTGGCGACCAGGATATCGAGGGCGCGCAGGTCTTCGGGCAGCCGCTCGATCAGGCTTTCCACCGAGGCCGGGTCGGCGACATCCAGCTCGATGGCCTGGGCACCCGCGCCGAGCTCCGTCACCAGATCGTCTAGGCGCGCCTTGTTGCGGCTCGCGCAGATCACCCGCACGCCACGCGCCGCAAGCGCGCGCGCCGTCGCGGCGCCGATCCCGGCGCTGGCGCCCGTCACCAGCGCAACCGCGCCGGGTTGCAAAATTCCGCCTTCCGCCAAGTTTCCGTCCTCCGCAGGTGTCATGCCCCTAATTTTACCTGCCTGTAGGTTGCCCCGGCGTCCGCCGCTTGTCACGTCAAACCGCGGCACCATGGCGCGGGCTTCGTGGCTGAGGTAACATTACAGGACACCAGGAGGGATCGGAGTATGACCGCCACGGGCGGCAAAGGGGTCTTGCGCCCCAACACCTTTTTCTGCATCGACGGCCACACCTGCGGCAACCCGGTGCGCCTGGTGGCGGGTGGCGGCCCGCCGCTTCAAGGCGCGACCATGAGCGAGCGGCGCCAGGATTTTCTCGCGCGTTACGACTGGATTCGCACCGGGCTGATGTTCGAGCCGCGCGGCCACGACATGATGTCGGGCGCGATCCTCTACCCACCAACTCGCCCCGAAGCCGATACCGGTGTCTTGTTCATCGAGACCAGCGGCTGCCTGCCGATGTGCGGTCACGGCGCCATTGGCACGGTCACCTTCGCGCTCGAACGCGGCCTGGTGCAGCCGCGCGAGGACGGCGTGCTACGCCTGGACACCCCGGCCGGCCTGGTCGAGGCGCGTTACGCGACCGCGAACGGCCACGTCGATTCGGTGCGCATCAAGAACGTCGCCGCCTATCTGGCCGCCGAGGGCGTCACCGCCGATTGCCCGGGCCTGGGCGAGATCGCGGTCGACATTGCCTACGGCGGCAACTTTTACGCCATCGTCGAACCTCAGACCGGCTATCGCGACCTCGCCGACTTCACCGCCGGCGACTTAGTCCGAATGTCGCCGGAACTGCGCCGAAATCTGAACCAGGCGGTCGAGATGGTCCACCCCGAAGACGAGACGATCCGCGGCATCAGCCACATCCTCTGGACCGGCGCGCCACGCGACCCCGCGGCCCAGGCGCGCAACGCGGTGTTCTACGGCGACAAGGCGATCGATCGCAGCCCCTGCGGCACTGGCACCTCGGCGCGCATGGCCCAGCTCGCCGCCCGCGGCGAACTCCAGGCCGGCGATGACTTCGTCCACGAGAGTATCATCGGCTCCCTGTTCCGGGGCCGGATCGAGGCCACGGCCAAGGTCGGCAATCACGCCGGGATCGTGCCTTCGGTTGAAGGTTGGGCCCGGATCACCGGCTTCAATACCATCTTCATCGACGAGCGCGACCCCTACGCCCACGGCTTTCAGGTGATTTGAACGCGCGCGGCGCGACCGGAGGAAATCGCATGAGCGAGCCGAGCGACGATGAACTCAGGGAAATGGCGCAGCGGCTTCTAGGCCGCGACCTGGACGCGAAGGGTGGCGCGGTGCTGGGTTCGCGGCTCCGGAACATGGCCCGGGTCAAGGTGCTGCTGGCGGACCGGGAAGCGCGGCTCGGCGAGACCGCGCCCATGACCGTCACCCCGGTACCCATGCCCGGAGGCCCGGGTGGAGGCGGGGGCGATGGCACAAGCTGATCTCGCTTTTGCCGGGATTGCCGAACTCGCGCCACGCATCGCCGCCGGGGAGCTCTCGCCGGTCGCGCTCACCGAATCGGCCCTGGGCCGGATCGAAGCCCTAGACCCGGCACTCAACGCCTTCATGATCGTAACGGCGGACCAGGCGCTCGCCGCCGCGCGGGCGGCCGAGGCGGAGATCGCCCAGGGCCGGATCCGAGGTCCGCTCCACGGCGTGCCGCTGGCGGTCAAGGACCTGTTCGCCACGGCGGGCGTGCGCACCACCGGCGGCTCCAAGCTGCTCGCCGACTGGGTGCCGGATCATGATGCCACCGTCATCGAGCGCCTGAAGACGGCGGGCGCGGTGCTGCTGGGCAAGACCAGCATGCACGAGCTGGCTTACGGCACCACCAGCAACAACGCCCACTACGGCCCGGTGCGCAATCCCTGGAACCCGGCCTGCCACCCGGGCGGCTCGAGCGGCGGCTCGGCGGCGGCGGTGGCGGCGGGGCTCGCTTACGGCGCACTCGGCAGCGACACCGGCGCCTCGATCCGCCAGCCGGCCGCCTGTTGCGGCATCGTCGGCTTGAAACCGACCTTCGGGCGGGTCAGCAAGTTCGGCGCCCTGCCCCTGTCCTGGTCGCTGGACCACATGGGCCCCATGACCCGGAGCGTCGCCGACGCCGCACTGCTGCTCCAGGCGCTGGCCGGCCCGGACCCGCGCGACCCCAACTGCGCCGAGCGCCCGGTGCCGGACTATCTGGCCGGCTTGGATGCTGGCGTGGCCGGCAAGCGCATCGCGCTCGCCCGCGGCTTTTTCTTTGCCGACTGCGATCCGGAGGTATCGGCGGCGGTGGAGGCGGCGGCGCGGACGCTCGAGGGCCTCGGCGCCATCGTCGAGGAGACCGAGTTGCCGGAGTTGGACAGCGCCTACCTGGTCGGCGGGATCGCTATCGCCTGCGAGGCCACCGCCTACCACGCCAAGAATCTGCGCGAGCGCCCCGAGGCTTTCAGCGAGGAATTGCGTGGCAACCTGGAGTTGGGAGCGTTCTACTCCGCCGTCGACTACATTCAGGCCCAGCGGGTGCGCCGGCAGGTTTCCGAGGCGATTCGCGGCGCCATGGCACCCTTCGACGCCGTCCTGAGCCCGACCTCGCCGGTCCCGGCGACCCCGATCGATAACAGCCCGCCCGGGCACAACGCGCTCCGCCACCGCAACACCATCCCATTCAACCTGACCGGCCTGCCGGCCATCTCGCTGCCCTGCGGCATGACTGGGGCCGGCCTGCCGATCGGCCTGCAGATCGCCGGGCGGGCCTTCGACGAGGCCGGAATTCTCGCGATCGCCCGGGCCTACGAAAGCGCCAGCGGCTGGCAAGGCCAGCGCCCGCGTGGCATCTCCTAGCGCCCAGCACCTCCTAACGCAGCGCCGCCGCCAGGGACGTCATCGCGGCTGTCGTCGGCCCCCGCGTCACCGGGTCGGTTTCCGTTAACCATGCTCTAGGCCGAGCACAGCCGCGGGTCCTAGCGTGATCCGAGAGATCGGCCACAACGCGAGACCGAGCGGGGCGCTCGAAATGATGCCAAGACACCTCCGAAACTGCCGGTCCTTTAAGGAAATGGAAGCGGTTTTACGCGATCCTGTTGGGACGTTGGCCACGGACGTGGGGTCCCGCCCGCCGAATTCGGCACGCTAGCCGGCACCGGCAAACGGGTCCCACACTACCGGAGAGGAGGTGGCCCAATGGACGATATTTATGAGCGCCTCGACCTGGACCAGCTGCGCGAGCGCGCCCCAATCGAAGGCATCTGCGGCGACCTACAGGACTATCGCCTGACCACGGCGGAGGTGCTGTACCAGATCCCGGAGTACCCGGATCTGCTGCAGAGCTACCTTTGGCAGTCGTTGGACCGGGTTCCGGACTTCCCCAAGCTCAACGACTTCTTGAGCGATTGGGAGAAAGGCCTCAATGGCAAGCTTCACTCGGTCCGCATCGGTTACGTCGGCATCATCCAGCCCGAGGAATGGCGTTACACCGACAGCGTGACGGCGACACACTAACTTCCTCGACGGCTGCCCCAACGGGCTTCAGCCGTCTTGCTTCTCCCGCAAGGTCTCCCAGAATTCGACCGGCGCGCCCGCTGGATCGCCCTGAAGCTCGGCCTCGCGCATAACCACGCGGCCACGCACCACGGTCGCCATCGGCCAACCGGTGACGCGCAAGCCCTCGAAGGGCGACCAACCACACTTGGCGGCGAGCCAGTCCGCCGCGATCTCGCGCCGGGCTTTGAGATCGACGATCGAGAAATCGGCGTCGAAGCCGACCGCGATCCGACCCTTTCGCGCGATGCCGTAGATGCGCGCCGGCCCGGCGCTGGTCAGGTCGATCAGGCGGGCCAGGCTGAGCCGACCGGCGTTCATATGATCCAGCAACAAGGGCAGCAGAGTCTGCACGCCGGGCATGCCCGAGGGCGAGCCCGGATAGGGCTTGGCCTTCTCCTCCCGGGTGTGGGGCGCGTGGTCAGAGCCGATCACGTCGACAACGCCATCGGCGATCGCCCGCCATAACGCCTCGCGATGCCGGACCTCGCGAATCGGCGGATTCATCTGGGCCAACGTGCCGAGGCGCTCGTAGCAGTCCGGCGCACTCAACGTCAGGTGTTGGGGCGTAACTTCAACCGTGGCGATGTCCTTGTGGGCCGCGAGCAGCGGCATCTCCTCGGCGGTGGTCACATGCAGGACGTGGACCCGGCGCCCGGCCCGGCGCGCCAGGCGCAGCAGGCGCTCGGTGGCGAGGCGCGCGGTTTCGACATCACGCCATTCGGGGTGGAACCTGGGATCGCCGCCCTCGCGCGCGATTCCGACTCGCTCGCGCATGCGCGCTTCGTCTTCGGCATGCACCGCGACCCGGCGGCGGCCGTGCTTCAGCACCTCGAAAAGGGTCTCGTCGTCTTCGACCAACAGGCTGCCGGTGGAAGCGCCCATGAATATCTTGACCCCGCAGCAGCCGGGCAGCAGCTCCAAGGTTCCCAACTCCGTCGCGTTCTCGGCGGCCGCACCCATGAAGAAGGCGTGATCGACCCAGGCGCGGCCCCGGGCTCGGGCCAACTTGTCGTCGAGGTCCGCGGCGCTCAAGGTCGAGGGCGCGGTATTGGGCATTTCGAACACCGCGACGATGCCGCCCAGTGCCGCGGCCGCCGTACCGCTGGCCAGATCCTCTTTGTGTTCGTTGCCTGGCTCTCGAAAGTGGACTTGGGTGTCGATGGCACCGGGCAGTACATGCAGGCCGGCGGCGTCGAACACCTCGGCCGCTTCGGCGCCGCCGGGCGTGCGCCCAGGTGCGCTAATGGCAGCGATACGGCCCCCGGTCACCGCGACGTCGGCCGGCGCGACCCCGTTGGGCGTCGCCACGGTACCGCCCTTGATAATCAGGTCGTAGTGTTCGGTCATCTGGCCTCCGCCCTCTCTCCGGCCGCGCGCTCGGCAAGCAGCCTCTCAAACAGTTCGAGATAATTCGCCACGCAGGCTTCCTCCGTGTAGTCGGCCTGGTAGCGCCGCCAGCCGCCCTCGGCCAGGCGGTCGGCCAAAACAGGTTCGTCGATGACCCGGCCGATGGCCGCCGCCAGCGCCGGTGCGTCGTCGATTGGCACCAGCAGTCCGTCCTCGCCGTCGCGCACATAGGCCGCTGGTCCCGCGGATGCGGCGGCGACCAGCGGCGTCCGGTGGCCCCAAGCCTCCATGGTCACGGTGCCGTGAGCCTCGAAACGCGACGGGAACACGCAGATATCGGCGGCGGCGAACAGGGCGTCCCGGTCGTCGCGCCAACCGAGGAAACGCACGCGTTCCGCGACGCCCAGCTTCCGCGCCAGGGTTTGAAGCTCCGCGCGAAGCGGTCCGTCCCCGGCAATCCAGAGATAGGGCCGGGTCTCGAGTGTAAGGGCCTGGAGTAGCACGTCGATCGCCTTAACCTGGTGCAGCCGGCCGAGCGCCAGCAGCAGCGGCGCATCGGCCGGGGTGTCCAGACGATCGCGGGCCACCGGCTTGGCCTCTCCGACCGCGCCGAAATTGGGAAGGTAGTGGGCCCGCGCGCGCGGCCAGCCTCGGGCCACGACATGCTCGACGATGCCGGGCGTGATTCCGATCAGATGGTCGCAACGGCTGTAGTACTTGAGGCCGTAGAACCCACCCAAGCGCGCCAGGCGCAGGAAATCGCCCCGTGGAAAGGCGCCGCTTGCCCGGTTCAACCAGGTTATCACGACGTGAGGCTGGTAGATCTTGGCCTGGCGCCGGAGGACCGGGACGGTGTGAAAGTCGAACCACCGCCCAAACGGGAGCTCAACCGGCTCGATCCCGCCCCGCCGGAGCGCCATGGAACGAGCCAGGTTTCGCCGAATTACGACGAGCTGATCGAGGCCAGCCCGTTGCAGCGCTACCGCCAAGCTGACGAAAAAGGTCTCGGCGCCACCCTCGCGTCCGCCGGCGATGACCTGCATGACCCGCAGCGGCTCGCCGTTGAAGGTCGCCGGCGCCGGATGCGGCCCCAAGTGCGACCGCGGGCGGACGATCGGGTTGAGCGCGGGATCGTGCATCAGCGGGCAACGCCCAGGGGTCTACGAGCGGAATCGGTCATGGCCCGCAAATTGTAGCGCGAATCCGCCGCCGTGGTGTAGGCAAATTCGTCCCCGCTCGACGCCCGCCTTGCCAAGACGCGGTCGAAACGTTTA
>CAXMQD010000032.1:0-3767 GCA_964194965.1 uncultured Acidimicrobiia bacterium
TCGCCGATCCTTGTTATAAGGCGCCATGGCGAATTCCCTGATTTTGAGTTTGGCCGCGCTGATTGCCTTGATTCCGGCGGCGGTCTTGCCGCTGCGCCGCGCGGCGACCGGGCCGGATTTGCTGTTTTGGGCCGGGGTCGGCGTCGCGGTGGCCGGGCCGGGCGCCTATTGCCTGGTGCTGCTCGGCGGCGGTTGGCCGACCGGGCTGGCGGCGGCGCTCTGGGTCTCGATCGCGGTCAGCATGGTGATTTTCGCCGTGCTGTCGCTGACCAGCCGCGAGGGCTGGCGCCTGCGGCCGCTGCTGCTGCCCTATCTGATCCTGCTCGGGTCGATCGCCGCGGTCTGGGGTCGGGTCCCGGCCCAGACCGCTCTGGCGGCGGCACCCGACGCCTGGCTCGGCCTGCATATCGTGGTTTCGATCGCGACCTACGGCCTGTGCACCTTGGCCGCGGTGGCGGCGGCGGCGGCGTTCCTGCAGGAGCGCGCGCTCAAGAACAAACAGCCGACCGCGCTCAGCCGCGTGCTGCCCTCGATTTCCGACGCCTCGTTGCTCGAGGTGCGCCTGCTCGCGATCTCGGAGGTCGTGCTGGCGATCGGCATCGCGACCGGCATGGCGCGGGACTACCTGAGCAGCGGCCAATTGCTCCATTTCGACCACAAGACTCTGCTCGCGCTGCTCGCCTTCGCGGTGATCGGGGCGCTCCTGGTCCTGCACTATCGCAGTGGCCTACGCGGGCAGCGCGCCGCGCGCCTGGTCCTGCTCGCCTACCTGCTGCTGACCTTGGCCTATCCCGGGGTCAAGTTCGTCACCGACGTGGTGATCGGGTAAATCCGGCGTTTCGCCCTTGTTATTGCGCATTCGGCCGCTACAACAGCCCAACAATTAGGCAGCAAAAGGATTGCCCAAGATATGGGCATCGAGATTGGACCCCTGCAGGTCGCCGAGCCGGTGATCCTGGCCCCCATGTCGGGGGTCACGGACCTACCGTTCCGGCGCCTGGTCAAGCGCCTGGGCGCCGGGTTGGTGGTCTCGGAGATGATCGCCAGCCAGGCCATGATCCGCGAGACCCGGCAATCGATGAAGCTGGCCCAGGGCTGCGCCGAGGAATTCCCCATGGCGGTGCAATTGGCCGGCTGCGAGCCCGAGGTCATGGCCGAGGCGGCGCGGTTGAACGCCGACCTGGGTGCGGCGCTGATCGATATCAACTTCGGCTGCCCGGTCAAGAAGGTGGTCAACAAGGCGGCCGGCTCGGCCTTGATGCGCGAACCTGCGCTGGCCCGGCGCATTCTCGAGGCCACGGTTGCGGCGGTCGCGCTTCCGGTCACGCTCAAGATGCGCACTGGTTGGGACGACGCCAGCCGCAACGCGCCGGAGCTGGCGCGCATCGCCGAGGAGAGCGGTATCAAGATGATCGCGGTGCACGGGCGCACCCGCTGCCAGCTCTACAACGGCGCCGCCGACTGGGAATTCGTGCGCCGGGTCAAGCAGGCGGTGCGCATTCCGGTCGTGGTCAACGGCGATATCGAGAGCCTGGAAGACGCGGCGCGCGCGCTTGCCGCCTCCGGCGCCGATGCGGTCATGATCGGGCGCGGCGCTCAGGGCCGGCCCTGGTTTCCGGGCCAGGTCTCGCACTACCTGAAGACCGGGGAGGCGCGCCCCGCGCCGCCGCTGACCGAGCAACTCGAACTGGTGTTGGCCCACTACCGCGACATGTTGGCCCATCACGGCATCCATCGCGGCGTGCGCCATGCCCGCAAGCACCTGGGCTGGTACGCGCGCGGCCTGCCCGGCGCCGCCGAGTTCCGCGCCCGGATCAACCGCGAGGACGACCCGCGCCGGGTGCAGGACTTGCTGCGCGCATTCTACGACCCGGCGATCGAGCGCGCGGCGGCGTGATGGCGAGCGCGCCGGACAGCATGGTTCTGGAACGCCTCGGCTTCGCCGGCGAGGCCGCCGCGGTGTTGAGCGCGCTGCCCGAGCCGGTGCTGGTTATCGACGCCGACGGCGCTATCAGCTACCTCAATCCGGCGGCCGAACAGTTCTTCCAGGGCGGACGGGCAGCGCTGGTTGGGCGGCCGTTCGCCGGGTTGCTGCCCGCCGACAGCCCGGTGCGCGGCTTGATCGCGCAGGCGCGGGCCAGCGGCCATTCGGTCTCGGAATACGGCATCTCCCTGGAGACCCCGCGCATCGGCGCTCACTTCGTCTCGGTCGCGGTCTCGGTCATGATCGAGCCGGCGGGCAGCGTCGTGGTCTCGCTGCAGGAGCGTTCGATCGCACGCAAGATCGACGACCAGTTAATCCACCGTAACGCCGCGCGCTCGGTGACCGCCATGGCGGCGATGCTGGCGCACGAGGTCAAGAACCCGCTGTCGGGCATCCGCGGCGCTGCGCAGTTGCTCGAGCGTAACGCCGACCCCGGCGACCGCGAGCTGACCCGGCTGATCTGCGAAGAAGCGGACCGCATCGTGACGCTGGTCGACCGCATGGAGATGTTCTCCGACGTGCGGCCCCTGGAACGCGCACCGGTCAATATTCACGAGGTGCTGGAGCACGTGCGCAAACTGGCTCAGAGCGGATTCGCGCGCCACCTGCGCATGGAGGAGCGTTACGATCCCTCGCTGCCGCCGGTGTACGGCAATCGTGATCTGCTGGTCCAGGTGTTGCTCAATCTGGTCAAAAACGCGGCCGAGGCGGCGCCGGAGGAGGGTGGTGAGATCCTGCTCACGACCCGCTACCGCCAAGGCGTGCGCCTGGCCGTGCCCGGGGTCGGCACCCGGGTCGAGTTGCCGCTCGAGATCGGCATTCAGGACAACGGACCGGGCATTCCGGAGGACCTGCGCGACCATCTCTTCGACCCCTTCGTGACCACCAAGGTCGGTGGCAAGGGCCTGGGTCTGGCGCTGGTCGCCAAGATCGTCGGCGACCACGGCGGCATCGTCGAATTCGACGGCGGGCCGCGGCGCACGGTCGTGCGCCTGCGCCTGCCGGTTGCGCCCCGTGGCGCGCCTCCGGAGTCGTACTCATGAACCCAGCCACGATCCTGATCGCCGACGACGACCGTGCGATTCGCACCGTGCTCAGCCAGGCGCTCGGCCGCGAGGGCTACGAGGTCCGCACCACCGGTACCGCGGCCGGCCTGTGGCGTTGGATCGAGGCCGGCGCGGGCGACTTGGTGATCACCGACGTGGTCATGCCCGACGAGAACGGCCTCGACATGATACCGCGCATCCGCAAGCTGCGGCCGCAACTGCGGGTCATCGTGATGAGCGCTCAGAACACCCTGCTGACCGCGGTCAAGGCGACCGAAAGCGGCGCCTTCGAGTATCTGCCCAAGCCTTTCGATCTGCGCGAGCTCGCCACCGTGGTCGCGCGCGCGTTATCGGAGCCGCGCGCCGGGGCCGCGCCGGACAGCGAGAAGCCGGCGCCGGACGAGGAGCAACTGCCGCTGATCGGCCGCTCCGCCGCCATGCAGGATATTTACCGAACGCTGGCCCGGCTCATGGCCACCGATCTGACGGTCACGATCTACGGCGAATCGGGCACCGGCAAGGAGCTGGTGGCGCGCGCGTTGCACGACTACGGCAAGCGCCGCCACGGGCCTTTCGTGGCGGTCAACATGGCCGCTATCCCGCGCGAATTGATCGAGAGCGAGCTGTTCGGCCACGAGAAGGGCGCCTTCACCGGCGCCGGCGCGCGCTACGCCGGGCGGTTCGAACAGGCCGGTGGCGGCACCTTGTTCCTGGACGAGATCGGCGACATGCCACTC
>CAXMQD010000033.1:0-1798 GCA_964194965.1 uncultured Acidimicrobiia bacterium
CGGCCGTGACGGCCGCCAACTGCTCGTCATCGAGCTCGCCGAGCACGACCTTGACCACCACTTCCGCGCCCTTGCGCCACACCACCACGTCGACCTCGCGGCCGATCGGCGTCTCGGCGACCATACGCGGCAACTTGCGCATGTCCGGCACGATACGGCCGTTAAACCTGAGGATGACATCGCCGCCCGCGATTCCCGCCTTCTCGGCCGGCCCGCCCTCGGTCACCGAGGCGACCAGGGCACCATGGGTCTCATCCAGGCGTAGGCCCTCGGCCAGTTCCTCGGTCACGGTCTGGATGCGCACGCCAAGCCAGCCACGCCGGACCTCGCCGTGCTCGCGCAACTGCGCCACGACGTTCTTGGCAATATCCGAGGGGATTGCGAAGCCGATACCGATGGAACCGCCCGAAGGCGAGAAAATCGCGGTGTTGACCCCGATCACGTCGCCGTCGAGGTTGAACATCGGACCGCCCGAGTTGCCGCGGTTGATCGCGGCGTCGGTCTGGATGAAGTCGTCGTAGGGCCCGGAGTTGATGTCGCGCTGACGCGCCGAGACGATGCCGGCGGTGACCGTGCCGCCGAGCCCGAAGGGGTTGCCGATCGCAACCACCCAGTCGCCGATTCGGGTCTTTTCGGACACGCCCCAGGAGGCCGCCGACAGGGGCTCGTCCGACTTGACCTTGAGCAGCGCCAGATCGGTTTTCTCGTCGCTGCCGACCAACTCGGCTTCGAGCAAGGTGTCGTCGTGCAGGCGCACGGTGATCTCGTCGGCATCGGCGATGACGTGATGGTTGGTCACGATGTAACCGCTCGCATCGATGATGAAGCCGGAACCGAGCGAGCTGGCGCGGCGTTTCTCTTGGGGCGGCGGTTGGCCGCCGCGGCGCTCGAAGAACTCCTTGAAGAACTCCTCGAATTCCTCGCCCTGGTTCGATTCCACGGTCTGGGTGGTGGCGATGTTGACCACGGACGGCAGCAGCCTTTCGGCCAGATCCGCGAAGCTGTTCGGCGCCGAGCGGGCCTGGGCCGCGAAAGACCAGGCCACCAGGACCAGCGCGAACGACAGACCGGCGATCCAGGCCCGGCGGATCGATTCGCGGCTAACCGCAAGCGCGTGCGCGGCGCGGTGATGCTCGGGGGTCAGTTGCGTCACCTTCGATATCTCCATGGCTAGGCGCACTTTCGGGGACGAAAGCCGCCGCGATGAGTTTAGAACGATTTGTACAGCGATTTGGTGGATTTTTACCGATTTTCAAGCGATTCGAACCTGGCCGCGACCCTGCCGGAACAAGGCGGCGGAATTATGGCCGAGGTTGGTTACCGAGTTGTTGATCCCAATTGCCCTTGATAGGAGCGCCGCCGCCCGCATCACGTGTTCGCGAGCAGGCACATTATCCGCGCAAGATCCAGACCAGCAGCACACCCGCCGTCGCCGCCGCCAGCCCCCCCAGGCGCAGCGCCTCGGGCGGCGCTTGCTCCACCATGGCCAAGACCTGGCGCAGGCGGTGCGGGAACAGCGCCAGGAACAGGCCCTCGATCACCAGGACCAGCGCCAGCGCGGTGAACAGGTCGGTCACGGCACCGCCGCATTGGGAGCCCGCTCCCCGATCCTCGGGCCGGGCTCCCGGCCGGTCACTCGCCGGGCTTCCGCCCGATGGCGCTGAAGAAGTCGAAGAACTCGCTATCCGGCGACAGCACCATGTAGGTGCTTTCGCTGGTTAGCGCCGCCTCGTAGGCCTGCATGGAGCGGTAGAAGTTGAAGAAGCCCTCATCCTGACCGAAGGCGTCGTTCAGAACC
>CAXMQD010000034.1:0-2062 GCA_964194965.1 uncultured Acidimicrobiia bacterium
GTCGGTCCGGAGAGCGCCGGCGCCGAACCCGGGCCCGCCTGTTATGGGCTGGGCGGAGAGCTGCCGACGGTCACCGACGCCAACGCGCTGCTCGGCTACCTCGATTTCGAGCGCCCGGTCGGCGGCACCATCCGCCTCGACCGCACCGCCGCCGAGGCCGCGCTGACCCCCCTCGCCCAAGCCACCGGCGCGAGCCTGCCGGAACTCGCGCGCGGCATCGTCCAGGTCGCCAACGCCGCGATGACCCGGGCGCTCCGCCGCGTCACCGTGGAGCGCGGCATCGACGGGCGCGACTGCCATCTGGTCGCCTTCGGCGGCGCCGGGCCCATGCACGCGGTCGAGCTGGCGCGCAGCTTCGGCCTCGCCCGCGTGGTCGTGCCCCATCTGTCCAGTGTGTTCTCGGCACTCGGTTGCGTCACCGCCGAACTGCGCTACACCCAGCAGCAGACCTTGCGCATGGCGAGCGGCGAATGGGACCAGGCGCGCCTTGACCAAATGCGCAAGGGAACCGCGCGGGAACTGAAGGCGCGCTTCGAAACCGCGGGCGGGCACGCGCCGCCGGCCAAGGAGGTCGCCGCCCTACGTTATAGCGGACAGAGCTACGCGATCGAGATCCAGGACCCGGCGCTCGACGATCCCGAGGCGCTGGGCCGGCAATTCAAGCAGCGCCACGAAGCGCTCTACGGTTTCGCCACCGAGGAGCCCTGGGAGCTGGTGGCGTTGCGCATCAGCATCTCCGCTGCGCGGGCGGCCCGGCCCGAGCCGCGGGCGGCGGAAGCGGTGGGTACGGCGGCGCCGAACCGGGAAGCGCCCTGCTGGTTCGACGGTTCCGAGCCGGTGGCTACGCCGCGCTACGACCGCGACGCGCTCGCCTCCGGTGCACGCATCGCTGGCCCGGCCATTATCGAGGACGACTGGTCGACCGTGGTCTTGCCGCCCGGCGCCACACTGGAGGTAGACGGCTCGGGCCACCTCCATATCGAAGCAGGCGACGCGTCATGAGGGCGCGGGTCGATCCCTTCACTCTCGAGGTGATTCGCAACATGCTGACGGCGATCGCCGAGGAGATGTCGCTGGTGGTGATGCGCGCGGCGCGCTCGCCGCTGCTGCGCGAGGCCGGCGATCTGTCCTCGGCGCTGACCGATAGCGTGGGCGAGCTGATCGCCCAGGGCCGCGACATTCCCATGCACATGGGGGTCATGAGTTTCACGGTGAAGGAGTTCCTCAAGCGCGTGCCGGCGGAGCGCCTGGCGCCGGGCGACGTCTGGTTCCTGAACCTGCCCGAGGTCGGTGGCAACCACCTGCCCGACGTCAAAGCGATCCGCCCGGTTTTTGTCGGGGGTCGCATCGCGGCCTACGCGGTAAGCCTGGCCCACTGGGCCGACATCGGCGGCGCGGTGCCGGGCAGCTACGTCGCCTATGCCACCGACGCCTGGCAGGAGGGCCTGCGGATCTCACCCCTCCGGTTGTTCACCGCGGACGGCCCGGACGAAGAGAAGCTCGGCCTGGTGCTGGCCAACCTGCGCGGGGCCGGCGAGCGGCGCGGCGATATCCTGGCCCAGATGGCGGCGACGCGGATGGCCGAGCAGCGGCTCCAGGAGCTCTTCGCCCGCCACGGCGCCGCCACCCTCACTGCCGCCATCGCCCAGTTGCACGACCGCGCCGAAACCCAGATGCGCGCGGCGCTCGCCCGCCTGCCGCGCGGAACTTACCGGGGCGAGGATTGGCTCGACGACGATGGCGCCGGCGGTCCGCCGTTGCCGATCCGGGTCAAGATCGATCTCGAGGGCGAGACCGCGCGCTTCGATTTTTCCGAATCGGGCGACGCCGCGCGCGGGCCGCTCAACACCACGCCGTTCGTCACCTCGGCCTCGGTGTTCTATGCCATCAAGGCGCTGGCCGGCCCGGAGATCCAACCCAACGGCGGCTGCTACCGGCCGCTTCGCGTGATCACGCGGCCCGGCTCGGTGCTCGACCCCGGCCCCGAGCGACCGGTGGTCGGGGGCAACCACGAGACCTCGCAGCGGGTCGCCGACGCGATCTTCAAGGCGCTCGAGCCGGC
>CAXMQD010000035.1:0-5707 GCA_964194965.1 uncultured Acidimicrobiia bacterium
GGCGAGGGCGCACCGCCTGTGCTGCACGACGTGTCGTTCGAATTGCGCAGGGGCCAGGCGCTCGGCATCGTCGGTCCGCCGGGCAGCGGAAAATCGACCATCGCCCACCTGTTGGCGCGCCACTACGACGTCAGCGGCGGGCGCATCGCCATCGACGGTCAGGACATCCGGGACGTGACGCTGGACTCGTTGCGCCAATCGGTACGCGTGGTGCCCCAGGATCCGTTCCTGTTTACCTCGGCGCTGGACAACAATATTGCCTATGGCGACCCTTGGGTCGACGATGCGGGAATCTCCAAGGCCGCGTCCCAGGCCCAGATCGGCGATTTCATCGAGACGCTGCCCGAGGGTTACGACACCTTGGTGGGAGAGCGCGGCGTGTCGCTTTCCGGCGGACAGAAGCAACGCATCGCCATCGCACGCACCGTGATGCTGGATCCGGTGGTGCTGGTGCTCGACGACTCGACGGCCGCCATCGACGCCGGTACCGAACTTCGCATTCGCCAAGCCTTGCAACAAACCACCACGGACTGCGCCACGATAATCGTATCGCACCGGTTGGGCACGCTGCGCCATGCCGGCGAAATCCTGTTTCTCGAGAGCGGACGCGTGGTCGAGCGCGGAACTCACGACAAGTTGATGTCGATCGGCGGCCGTTACGCCACCCTGTTCGCCCTGCAATCCATTGACGACGGCGCGGCCGGCCCGCCTGCCATCGCCGGAGCGGCGGAATGACGGCGGCCCAGCAAAGAACGGTGGCGGGCGGGCCAAACACGCGGCCGCCCCACGCGGTGGTCGGCTCGCAAATCAGCCGCGACGAGGAAATGTTCGGCGCCGCCTACGACGGGCGCGTGGTGCGGCGCTTTTTCGAATTCGTCAGGCCGTACCGGTGGCGTATCTATGTCGCGCTCATCGCCGTTCTGGCGTTCACCGGCACCCAACTGTCGATTCCGCTGATCATTCGAATGGCCATCGACGAGGTGCTGTTGCCCGGGCGCGGCGGCGAATTGCCGCTGCTGCTGGCGATCGCCGCGTTCGGCGCCGTCATCGCCGTCAACTATGCCGCCAACTGGACCCAGGACCGGCTCATAGCGCTGGTCGGCGAGCGCGTCATCTTCGATATCCGGCGAGCCATGTTCGCCCATCTGCAATGGGTCGCGTTGGGTTTCATGGACAAGACCGAAGTCGGGCGCATGATGTCGCGCCTGCAGGGCGATGTGAACTCGCTGCAGGAGTTTCTGGAAAACTCGATTACCGCATTCGGCGACTTGGTGTTGCTGCTCGGCATCGTGGTCATATTGTTGGCGCTCGATTTACATCTCGGGCTGCTGACCCTGTCGGTGGTGCCGACGCTGTTGATCGTTCGGCTGATCTGGCTGCCGCGGGCACGGCGCGCCTTCCGCCGCGCGCGGGAGACCAACGCCAGCGCCAACGGCGCGCTGGCCGAGGGTATCCACGCCGTGCGCACCGTGCAGGGCATGGGGCGCGAGGCGGTGAATTCCACCCTTTACGGCGACAAGGCACGGGAAAACCTGCGCGCCCATCTGCACTCGGCCCGGCTCGCCCAGATCATGGTGCCCATCGTCGACACGCTGACCGGCGGCGCCATGGCCATCGTCGTGGTGGTCGGCGGGACCATGGTGCTGGACGACGCGCTCGATGTCGGGGTGATGGTAGCGTTCCTGTTTTACGTCCAGCGGTTCTTCGATCCGATCCGTTCGCTAACCATCCAATACAGCGTGATGCAGCGCGCCATGGCGTCGGGGCAGCGCATCTTCGAAGTGCTGGACGTGCCGCTCACCATAGCCGACCGGCCCGGCGCCGCCGATCCCGCGACGATCGCGGGCGCGGTCGAATTCCGCAACGTGACCTTCGGTTACACGAAAAATCAGCCGGTGCTGAAGGACGTCAACTTCACGGTCGCGCCGGGCGAGGTCGTGGCGCTGGTCGGCCCCACCGGGTCCGGCAAGACCAGCATCACCTCGCTGTTGCACCGCTTCTACGAGACCTGGGACGGCACGGTGATGATCGACGGGCGCGACGTGCGGGACTATGCGATTCCGGCCCTGGGCCGCCATATCGCCATGGTGCTGCAAGATCCGTTCCTGTTTACCGGCAGCGTGCGCGACAATATCCGGTTCCGCGCCGCGGATGCCAGCGACGAAGACGTGGAGCGCGCGGCGCGCGTCGTCGGCGCCCATGAATTCATCACCCGGCTGCCGAAGGGCTATGACACACCGCTCGAACAGCAAGGCCGCAACCTGTCGCTGGGCCAGCGCCAGCTTCTCAGCTTCGCCCGCGCCCTGGTCGCGGATGCGCGTATTCTGGTGCTCGATGAGGCGACCGCGAATATCGATTCCTTTACCGAGCAGCAGATCCAGGCGGCGCTGCGAAAGCTGCTGGAAAATCGCACCGGCATCATCATCGCGCACCGGCTGGCGACGGTGCGCAACGCCGACCGCATCATCGTACTGCAGCATGGCAGCGTGGTGGAAACCGGCACCCATGACGAATTGGTTGACGCCGGCGGCCTTTACGCCGGGCTTTACGCACTCAACTACGGCTCGTTCGACGACGCGCCGGAAGACGCGCTACACAGCGCCGTGGCGGGCGCCGGCGAAGCCGCCGCGGCGCCGTAGGACTTATCGTCTTGGACTAAACGAGCCTAGACGATAAGACCCTAGATCTATTGGTTCGAGGGTTTTGGAGGGATGATACGATGGCTGGCCTGCTGCTTCTCGTAACCGTCACGACGCTCTATGCGGGCTACAATCTGCTTATCAAGGTTTCCGCCGCTCACGTGCCGGCGTCGGCGACCTCGACCGTCGCGGCGACGATTTGCCTGCAGATCGCCGCGCTGATGACCTCGATCCTATTCCTGTCGATTGCGCTGATCCGGGGCGGACAGGTGCTGCAATTGACCTGGGGGGCGTATACCTGGGCCGCCGCCGCCGGCCTTTGTATCGGCGGCGCGGAGATCGCCTATTTCTATCTGTTCGGGGGCGTCGGCGCCATAAAGCCGATGGCGGCGAACGTGGTCATACCCACGGTGGTCAGCGGAACCATCGTGATTACCGCGATCGCGGCATACTTTATCTTTCGCGAGAGTCTTACGCCGATTCAATTCGCCGGTATCGGCTGCGTCATCCTCGGCGTGGCGCTCCTGCATCTCGGCAAGGGAGTGGCGCTGGGCTGAGCCGCGGGCCGCTCACGCGGCGGCCTTGAGACGCTCCCGGTCGCGCGCGGCCCACAGGGTCTCGGCGAGCGCCTGGGCGGCGTCGAGGTCTCCGGCCCGGCCCAGGGATTTCAGCGCGATCGCGAGCGTCCCGGTCACCGCCGCGGTGGCGTAGTCGTCCGCGACCTCGCCACGCCAGAGACCGACCAGCCGGCCGATATCCATGTCCTCGTCGTGCGGCTGCCGGCTGCTGGAGAGCATCGGCGGCCAGTCCTGGGCGCCGAGCACGCCGCTCTCCACGCTCAGCACCTTGCAAGGTTTGTTGGGCCGGCGTTCGATCTCGCCACCCTCGCCGCGGAACACCGCCATGTGCGGCTGCCCGAGCAACTTGGCGGCGCCTTGGTGAATGGTCATGTAACTGGGGTGGAAGATGCCCTGCAGCAGGTAGGGCGCCGCGAAGGGATTGAGCATACGCGCCATGGTGTGGACCGGCGAACGCAGGCCGAGCACCAGCCGGAGCTGGATGATCTCGTAGAGCCTCGGCGACATGCCCTCGAGCGGCAGGTAGGCGAAACCCTCGCTCTCGATCTGGCGCGCGGCCTCGGCCAGCGTGGCCGCGACCGGCAGGCCCAAGGCCTCGAGCGTCGCCCGGGCGTAGAGCCGGCCCGGCGTGTGGCCCTCGGTGCCGTGCATGAAGATGCGCAAGCCGTCCTGGGCCAGGGTCAGCGCGGCGAGCAGAAACCACGGCAGTTGACGCCGCTTGCCGGCGTAGGACGACCAGTCCAAATCGACCTTGGGCAGCGCGGCGGGCAGATCGAAGGTGGCGCGTGCGCCGCGCACGAAACCGGCGATCTCCTCCGGCGTCTCCTCCTTGACCCGCAGCAGCATGAGGAAGGCGCCCAGCTGCTCGGCCCGAACCTCGCCGCGCAGGATCATGGCCATGGCCGCCTCTGCTTCCTCGATGGTGAGCGAACGCGACAGGGTCTTGCCACGGCCGAGATTGCGCACGTAGGCGGCGAAGGGATGTTCGGCGGTCATGACGTTTGCGATTTTCCCGTGGGCGCGGCTAGGTATCGAACAACGCCATCATAACCACGCCTGGGCCGCCACGCGAGCCACTGCATTTCACATTCGAATTCCGTTATATTACAAGGGGATGTTTGAATTCGGAAAGCCACCATATATCGGTCTTCGATCATTGTATCGAACCGGAACGTGGGCTCCGGGGCCGGCCGATACCGGAAACTGATTCGGGAACCGTCACATGAGTTATTTTCCGATCGTCCTGAAAGTCGCGGGCCGGCGCGCGCTGGTCGTCGGCGGCGGCAGGCAGGCCGCACGCAAGGCGGAGCTGCTGCTCGACGCCGGCGCCGAGGTCGTGGTGGTCGCGCCCGCGCTCGAAGAGGATTTCGCCCGGCTCTCGGAGAACCCGCGCCTGCGCCACCTGGGCGCGGCGTTCGACGCCGGGACGCTCGACGGCTGCGTGCTCGCGATTGGCGCTTCGGAGGCGGACGACACATCGAACGAGCGCCTCTACGCGCTCGCGACGAAACGTGAAATTCCGGTCAATGTCGTCGACCGCCCGGAGCTGTGCAGTTTCCTCATGCCCGCGGTGGTCAACCGCAGGCCGCTCATGATCGCGATCTCGACCGGGGGCCAGGCGCCGATCCTGTCGCGCATTCTCAAGGCCCGCTTCGAGTCCCTGCTGCCGGCCGCTTACGGTCGCCTGACCGAGTTCGCCGGCGCCCGGCGCGCCCGGGTCAAGGACGCCCTGTCCGACTCCACCCTGCGGCGACGGTTCTGGGAGCGGGTCGTGCTCGGGCCGGTCGCCGAACGGCTGTTCGCCGGCGAGGAGTCGGCCGCCGACCAGCTCATGAACGAGGCGATCGAGGAAGCGGTGGCGCGCGGCGAAACCGCGCCCGGCGGCGAGGTCTACTTGGTCGGCGCCGGGCCCGGCGATCCGGACCTGCTGACCTTTCGGGCCCTGCGCCTGATGCAGCAAGCCGACGTGGTGCTCTACGACCGCCTGATCGGCGATGGCATCCTAAATCTGGTGCGCCGCGACGCCGAGCGCCTCTATGTCGGCAAGATGGCCGAGGACCACACGCTGCACCAGGAGGACATTACCGCGCTTTTGATACGGCTCGCGCAGGAAGGCAAGCGGGTGCTGCGGCTGAAGGGCGGCGACCCGTTCCTGTTCGGGCGCGGCGGCGAGGAGATCGAGGCCCTGGCCGCCGAAGGCATTGCGTTCCAGGTCGTGCCCGGGATCACGGCGGCCACCGGCTGCGCCGCCTATGCCGGCATCCCGCTGACACACCGCGATCACGCTCAGGCCTGCATCTTCGTCACCGGCCATAGTAAAGAGGGGGGCAAGGACGGCGGGCCGGACCTCAACTGGGACGCGCTGATCCAACCCAACCAGACCGCCGCGATCTATATGGGGTTATCCTCGCTGGCCGGCATCGCGCGTGGTTTTATCGAACACGGCGCCGATCCCGCGACCCCGGCCGCGGTGGTCGAGAGCGGCACCCG
>CAXMQD010000036.1:0-12558 GCA_964194965.1 uncultured Acidimicrobiia bacterium
GGCCTCGCGGTAAAACTCGCCGCGCACGTAGATGTAGCAGGCGCCCGCGCCCATCGCGAAACCGGCCACCAGGCAACCCTCGAGCAGGCGATGGGGGTCGTTGCGCAGGATCTCCCGGTCCTTGCAGGTGCCCGGCTCGGATTCGTCGGCATTGACGATCAGGTAGTGCGGTCGGCCGTCGCTCTCCTTGGGCATGAACGACCACTTGAGCCCGGCCGGAAAGCCGGCGCCGCCGCGCCCGCGCAGCTCGGAATCTTTGATGACCTGCACGATCCCGTCGCGGCCAAGATCGATCATGCCCTTGGTGCCGTCCCAGACGCCGCGCTCGAGCGCGCCCGCCAAGCGCCAATCGCTCTGGCCGAAAAGGTTGGTGAAGACGCGATCCCGGTCTTTAAGCATCAGGCGCGCCCCCCACTTGGGGACTCGGAGGCCGGCGGTGCCGGGCCTTCGATCGCACGGCCGGTATCGGCGGGCGCGCGCGGCGGCACATCGGTGAGCGTAGATCCGCCGCCCTCCGCCATCGAACCCTGGCGCCCGGTCTGGGGACCCGCCGCGACCTCCTTGCCCGCCGCGATGTCGTCGAGCAACGCGCCCAAGCGCTCGGGCGAAAGGTCCTCGAAAAAATCGTCGCCGATCTGCACGACCGGCGCGTTGGCGCAAGCGCCCAAGCATTCGACCTCGACCAGGGTGAAGAGACCGTCCTCGGTGGTCTCGCCCAAGCCGATGCCGAGCTTGTCGCGGCAAATGCCGGTCAGACCGGCCGCGCCGCGCAGCCAGCACGGGGTGGTCCGGCACACTTGGACCAGATTTTTGCCGACCGGCGCGGTGTTGTACATGGTGTAGAAACTGGCGACCTCGTGAACCCGGATCGGTGCCATTTCGAGATAGTTGGCCACGTACTCGATCGCCTCCGGCGACAGCCAGCCATCATTCTGGCGTTGGGCTAGGTCGAGCAGCGCCATCACCGCGGAGCTTTGTCGATCCTTGGGATAGTGGGCCATCGCCACGGCGGCCCGCTTCGTATTGTCCTCGGTGAAGGCGAAGTCGCCGGCCTCGCCGGCAAGGTAGCTGGTCATCTTCATCGGTCGACCTCGCCGAACACGATGTCCATGGAGCCCAGGATCGCCACGCTGTCGGCCAGCATGTGGCCGCGGCACATGAAATCCATGGCCGAGAGGTGGACGAAGCCCGGCGCCCTAATCTTGCAGCGATAAGGTTTGTTGGTCCCGTCGGAGACCAGGAACACGGCGAATTCGCCCTTGGGCGCCTCGACCGCGGCATAGGTCTCGCCGGCGGGCACGTGGTAGCCTTCGGTGTAGAGCTTGAAGTGATGGATCAACGCCTCCATGGAGCGCTTCATCTCGGCGCGCTTGGGCGGCGTGATCTTGTGGTCCTGACTGGCCACCGGCCCGCCGGGCATGCGTTCGATGCACTGTTCCATGATTCGCACCGACTGGCGCATCTCCTCGATGCGCACCAGGTAGCGGTCGAAGCAGTCGCCGCGCTTGCCGACCGGTATATCGAAATCGAGCTCGCTATAACACTCGTAGGGCTGGGCCTTGCGCAGGTCCCAAGCGGCGCCCGACCCGCGCAGCATGGGTCCACTAAAGCCCCAGTCGAGCGCATCGTCCAAATTGACCACGCCGATGTCGACGGTGCGCTGGCGGAATATGCGGTTCTCGGTCAGCAGAGTCTCGATATCGTCGATGTGCTGGGGGAAGGTACCGCAGAACGTGGCGATGTCGTCGATTAGCTCCGGGGGCAGGTCCTGGTGCACACCGCCGGGCCGGAAATAGGCCGCGTGCAGGCGCGCGCCGGAAGCTCGCTCGTAGAACTCCATCATCTTTTCGCGTTCTTCGAAGGACCAGAGGATCGGCGTCATCGCGCCAACGTCGATGGCGAAGGTCGCAATGTTGAGCAGGTGATTAAGTAGACGCCCGAGCTCGCTGTACAATACCCGAATGTACTGGCCCCGGGGCGGCACTTCCAGGCCGAGCAGTTTCTCCACGCCGAGCGCGAAGGCGTGCTCTTGATTCATCGGCGCGACGTAGTCGAGTCGGTCGAAGTAAGGCACCGCCTGAAGATAGGTCTTGTATTCGATCAACTTCTCGGTGCCGCGATGCAGCAGACCGATGTGCGGATCGGCGCGCTCGATGATCTCGCCGTCCAATTCGAGCACCAAGCGCAGCACGCCATGAGCGGCCGGGTGCTGCGGACCGAAATTGAGGGTCATTGGCTTGATCAGCGGATCGGCCATCAGGATTTGCTCCGCTCGGCGCCCGCCCCGGACCCATCGGCCTCGGCGTCGGGGTCCGCCGGATCGTCACCCGGCGATTGCAGCATGCCTTCCCAGGGGCTCATGAAATCGAAGTCGCGGAATTCCTGGGTCAGCTTGACCGGTTCGTAGACGACCCGCTTCTGGTCTTCGTCGTAGCGCACCTCGACATGGCCGGTGAGCGGGAAATCCTTGCGCAGCGGATGACCCTCGAATCCGTAGTCGGTGAGGATGCGCCGCAGGTCCGGATGGCCCGAAAAGGCGATGCCGAACAGGTCCCAGACCTCGCGCTCGAGCCAATTGGCCGAGCTGAATATGCCCACCACCGAGGCCAGGGTGGTACCCTCGGCGACCGCTGTTTTGACCCGGACGCGCTGATTTTGGCGCAGGGACAGCAAATTGTAGACCACGGTGAAGCGTGCTTCCCGATCCGGATAGTCGACCGCCGTCACATCGACCAATTGCTTGAACTGACAGTTCTGGTCATCGCGCAGGAACGTCAGCAGCTTGGTCACCGCCGAGGCCTCGATAGTCACAATGAGCTCGCCATAAGTAACTTCGGCACCCAACACGGCACCCGAATTTGCGGCGTTGATATAATCACCGAGATCTCTCAGAGCCTGGTCCATTGGGGCCGTGCCAGGTGTTTCCGTAAAATTTCCGAATGGCCTCAGCGCGCGATACCGGCGCCGCGCCTGATCTTCTTCTGTAACTGCATGATGCCGTAAAGCAAGGCCTCCGCGGTCGGAGGACAGCCCGGCACGTAGATGTCGACGGGCACGATGCGGTCGCAGCCGCGCACCACCGAATAGGAATAGTGGTAGTACCCCCCGCCGTTGGCGCAGGAGCCCATGGAGATCACCCAACGTGGCTCGGCCATCTGGTCATAGACCTTGCGCAGCGCGGGGGCCATCTTGTTGGTCAAGGTCCCGGCGACGATCATGACATCGGATTGCCTCGGGCTGGGCCGGAACACCATGCCGAAGCGGTCAAGGTCATAGCGGCTGCAGGCGGTATGCATCATCTCGATCGCGCAACACGCGAGCCCAAACGACATCGGCCACATCGAGCCGGTCTGCGCCCAGGCTGCGACTTTATCGAGTTGCGCGATCACGAAGCCCTTGTCGGCGAGTTCGTCGTTAAAACCTTGGAACACCGGATCTTGTCCGGAGACCTGCCCCGGACCCGCAGCATCTACTCCCATTCGAGGCCGCCCTTCTTCCATTCGTAAATGAATCCAATGGTCAATATCCCCAAGAAGATCACCATCGACCAGAACCCGAACTCACCGATCTTGCCCAGCGCCACTGCCCAGGGAAACAGGAAGGCGACCTCCAGATCGAAGATGATGAATAGAATGGCGACCAGGTAGAAGCGCACGTCAAAGCGTCCGCGCGCGTCGTCGAAGGCCTCGAAGCCGCACTCGTAGGCCGAGTCTTTCTCCGAATCCGGCCGCTGGCGCGCCACGATGTAGGAGGCCGCGACCATAATTATCGCCAATGCGATCGCAATGCCGAGAAAAATCAGGATCGGCAGATACTCGGCTAGCAAGCCATCCATATCCTAGGCCTCTGACGCGCCGTGCGCCGCGCGGCGGTTCGGTTGAACGCACCATAAAGTAGACCACGGAACATCCAATCCGGGATCTGAATCGGCCCGAACTATACGTCCAGCCGCCAGCCGGGAAAAGCACCAAAGCCCTGCCGTGCGGCCATTTTTTTTGGGCGCCCGCCGGGATTTATCGCGATATGGTACCGGGAAACGAATGGCGGGAGCGACGGGACTCGAACCCGCGACCTCCGGCGTGACAGGCCGGCGCTCTAACCAACTGAGCTACACCCCCGGAATAGGCCCGGGCTTGGGGCTCCGGGTCGCCGTCATGTACTCTACCCCCTGGCGGGTGTCAAGCGGACCTGCGCCGGAATTCACAGCCCGGGATTTGGGAATCGATTTGCGGCGCGCAACGCCTGGGTGCGCGGATACCGGGCCTGGCGGTATCCGTCCTCGGAGGCGGCCACCGCGCCGGTTTCGCCCACAGCGTCCAGCGCCCCCGCCGAGTCGGATTCGCGGTGGTGCCGCGCCTGGGTGGCGCGCCGGTCCGATACCAATAATCGTCCAACGGGGGTTGCCAGGATAGGAATTTTTCCGCGCACAGATCCTTGCGCACCAGCGTCGGCGCGGCCGATCGAGCCGGCGCGGAACGCGGTCTCAACCTCCGCCTTGCGCGGGCCTATGCAACACTTGAAAGCCGGCACCGGCATTTCGTCGCGTGTCATGGCCGCATCTGCCGGTCCAATGACCGAATTGGTCCCGGCAACAGCAATTCACAAAATATGGATCGTTTTCTCCGGCCCGGATAATTCACATTAAAATTATGGAAATACGAGGCCATCGGCGACAATCAGCTAATCGATCGCGCCATGATGATGGTGGGCGGTGACGGGCTCGAACCGCCGACCCCTTCGGTGTAAACGAAGCGCTCTTCCAGCTGAGCTAACCGCCCGCGCGGCCTCCACCCTCGCCGCGTTCGCGATATGGGGTGGATAGGCAGAGGATAGGCAGTGACGGGACTGCACGCACCTACGACCGAGGCCATAAGATGCGACGGCCGCCCCGCTGTCAACGCAGGGGGGCGGCCGTGTATTTCGATAGGCTATAGGGTCGCGTTATTGGTTGACTGAATCCTTCAGGCCTTTGCCGGCCTTGAACTTGGGTTGCTTAGACGCCTTGATCTGAATCTTTTCGCCGGTGCGCGGATTGCGTCCCTCAGTGGCACGGCGATGGGTAATGCTGAACGTACCAAAGCCGACGAGGCGAACTTCTTCGCCGCCGGTGAGGGCTTCGGATATTGCGTCGAAAACGCTATCGACGGCTGCCGCGGCATCCGCCTTAGAGAGATCGGTCTTGTTTGAAACGGTGGTTACGAGGTCATTCTTGTTCACGTCAAAAACCCCCCTCGGTGAACGAAAACAGGATAGTGGAAATCGGAGAATCCATTGTGAAGGAGCGGTGATTGTAAATCGTGGTCCACTCCCCCGTCAACGTGAGAACTCAGGGAAACCATAGCTTTCACGAAGATTACGGTGGACAAGATTGGCACGATTCGCAGCGCCGGACTAGTGGGTTATGACACCGCCCCGCTCGCCCTTCTCCTGCGCCGAACGCGCAGCCTCAACTTCGGAAGGCTCGACCCAGTCGATCGGCGTCATTTTCCCGACCAGCGCAAGACTCAGGATCTCGTCGATCGTGGAGCACGGGATGATATCGAGCCCACGCCGCGCATTGTCAGGAATTTCGGCCAAATCCTTCTCGTTATCCTTTGGTATCAACACCGTTTCAATACCGGCGCGCAACGCGGCCAAGAGCTTCTCCTTGAGGCCACCGATCGCGAGCACCCGGCCGCGCAACGTCACCTCTCCGGTCATCGCGACGTTGTGGTGCACGGCGATACCGGTCAGCGTCGAGACGATGGCGGTGACCATGCCAACACCGGCAGAAGGGCCATCTTTCGGCGTCGCCCCCTCAGGGACGTGCACGTGGATGTCATTCTTTTCGAACCGCAGCGGCTCAATGCCAAATTCGCGCGCCCGGCTTTTGACATACGATTCGGCTGCCTGGATCGATTCCTTCATGACGTCGCCGAGCTTGCCGGTCGAGATCACCTTGCCCTTGCCGGGCACGGTGACTGCCTCGATCGAAAGCAGCTCGCCGCCGACCTCGGTCCAGGCCAGGCCGGTCGAAACGCCGACCATGTCTTCCTGCTCGGTCTCGCTATGGCGGTAGCGCGGCACACCGGCGTATTTTTCCAGATTGCGCCGTGTCAAATGCAATTGCGTGGCATTGCCGACCGCTATCTCCTTGACCGCCTTGCGGATCAGATTCGCGATCTCACGCTCCAAATTCCGCACGCCGGCCTCGCGCGTGTATAGCCGAATCATTTCGCGCAGCGCCGGTTCCGAAATCGACCACTCATCACTCTTGATGGCGTGGTTCTTCATTTGTTTTTCGATCAGGTGGCGCTTGGCGATCTGGACTTTTTCGTCCTCGGTATAACCCGGGATACGAATCACTTCCATGCGGTCGAGCAGGGGCTGCGGCATGCGTAGCGTGTTCGCCGTGGTCACGAACATTACATCCGAGAGGTCGTAGTCGATCTCCAGGTAGTGATCGTTGAAGGTGTGATTCTGTTCCGGATCCAGGACCTCGAGCAACGCCGAGGACGGATCGCCGCGCCAATCCGCACCCAGCTTGTCGATCTCGTCGAACAAAAACAGCGGGTTCGAGGTTTTCGCTTTCTTCATGCTCTGAATGACTTTGCCGGGCATCGAACCGATATAAGTGCGGCGGTGGCCGCGAATCTCGGCTTCGTCGCGCACGCCACCGAGGCTCATGCGCACGAAATTGCGTCCCGTGGCCCGGGCGATTGACTTGCCCAGCGAGGTCTTGCCAACGCCCGGAGGCCCGACCAGACACAGGATCGCCCCTTTGACCTTGCGCGTGCGCTGCTGCACGGCGAGGTACTCGAGGATACGCTCCTTGACCTTGTCCAGACCGTAATGGTCGGCGTTGAGCACTTTCTCGGCGTTATTGATGTCCCTATTGACCCGGGAATACTTCTTCCACGGAATGCCCAGCAACCAATCCAGGTAGTTGCGCACCACCGTGGCCTCGGCCGACATCGGGCTCATGGAGCGCAGCTTCTTGAGCTCGGCCGTGCCCTTCTCGCGCGCTTCCTTGGTCAGCTTGGTCTTGGCCAGCTTCTCTTCGAGCTCGGCCAACTCGTCGCGGCCGTCCTCGCCTTCGCCGAGTTCCTTCTGAATCGCCTTGAGCTGTTCGTTGAGATAGTACTCGCGCTGAGTCTTCTCCATCTGCCGCTTGACGCGATTGCGGATGCGCTTTTCAACTTGGAGAACGCCGATTTCGCCCTCCATGAAGGCGTACACCTTTTCCAGGCGCTCGTTCACCGTCCGGCACTCGAGCAACTCCTGCTTCTCTGGGATCTTGAGCGAGAGATGGGAGGCGATGGTGTCGGCGAGCTTGCTGGGCTCGTCGATCTGGTTGATCGAGACCAGGACCTCGGGCGGGATCTTCTTGTTGAGCTTGATGTATTGCTCGAACTGCGTGATCACCGTCCGCGCCAGCGCATCGATTTCGCGGTCGTCGCCGGCGTCGTCCTCGACGGCTTCGGCATAGGCCTGGAAGAAGTCCTCAAGGTCGGTGAACCTGGAAATCGCCGCCCGCTGACCGCCCTCGACCAACACTTTGACGGTGCCGTCGGGCAGCTTGAGCAGTTGCAGCACTGTCCCGACCGTGCCCACGGTATAGATATCGGCGGGCGTGGGATCGTCCTGGGCCGCGTTCTTCTGGGTCACCAGAAGAATCTGCTTGTCGTCTTTCATGACGTCCTCGAGGGCGCGCACGGACTTTTCGCGGCCGACGAAGAGCGGCACGATCATGTGGGGAAACACCACGATGTCGCGGAGCGGTAGAACTGGATATAGATTGGCACCCGGATTTTCGAGCATGGGACCTCTTTGGCTGCTTGTCACCGGCGCCAACCCGCGGCGCCGGACCCGGACGGAAAGCCACCGCGGCGACACCGTCCATTTAGCATCAGATCGGGAGTCGAGCGGGCAAGTTCAAGCCTGGCGTTGACACCGCCCGACGCCCCCCGGCCTCAGGCGCTGGTTTCCAAGTCCTCGCGCCGGTCGGTATAGATGTAAAGCGGCTGCGCCCGGCCTTCGACGACCTCCCGATTGATCACGATCTCCTCGACCTCGTCAAGGCCCGGCAGCTCGAACATGGGCTCCAGCAGAATTGCTTCCATTATCGAGCGCAATCCCCGGGCACCGGTTTTGCGGGCCGTCGCCTTTTCGGAGATCGCCTTAAAGGCGTCGTCGGTGAAATCGAGGCTCACGTCCTCCATCTCGAACAGGCGCTGGTACTGTTTCACCAAGGCGTTTTTGGGTTTTGTCAAGATCTCGACTAGCGCTTTCTCGTCCAGGTCCTCCAACGTCGCGACCACCGGCAGGCGGCCCACAAACTCCGGAATCAGGCCAAACTTGAGCAAATCCTCGGGCTCCACGTCCTTGAGGATCTCGCCCGCGCCGCGTTCATCCGGCGAGCGCACGTCGGCGCCGAAACCAATCGAGGTGCCGCGGTCGCGGTGAGCGATGATCTTGTCCAACCCGGCGAAGGCCCCGCCGCAGACGAACAGGATGTTGGTGGTGTCGACCTGCAAGAACTCCTGCTGCGGATGCTTGCGTCCGCCCTGCGGCGGTACCGAGGCGACGGTGCCCTCCATGATCTTGAGCAGCGCCTGCTGTACGCCCTCGCCCGAAACGTCCCGGGTGATCGAGGGGTTGTCCGACTTGCGGCTGATCTTGTCGACCTCATCGATGTAAACGATGCCGCGCTGCGCGCGCTCGACGTTGTAATCCGCCGCCTGCAGCAGCTTGAGGATGATGTTCTCCACATCCTCGCCGACGTATCCCGCCTCGGTCAGCGTGGTGGCATCGGCCATGGTAAACGGCACGTCCAGAATCCGGGCCAGGGTTTGGGCCAGCAGCGTCTTGCCGCAACCGGTCGGTCCGACCAACAGAATATTCGACTTGGCCAGCTCCACATCGGAGGTCTTGGCGCCGTGAGCCAAGCGCTTGTAATGATTGTGGACCGCGACCGAGAGCACACGTTTGGCATGTTCCTGGCCGATCACGTAGTCGTCCAACACGGTGCAGATGTCGTGTGGCGTCGGAACCCCATCGCGGGACTTGACCAGCGTGGTCTTGTGCTCCTCCCGGATGATGTCCATGCACAGCTCGACGCATTCATCGCAGATGAACACAGTCGGCCCCGCGATGAGCTTGCGCACCTCGTGCTGGCTCTTGCCGCAAAAAGAGCAATACAAGGTGTTCTTGGATTCGCTTCCGCTAGATTTGGTCATTCCCAATCTGCCTCGAACCGGGATTCAGCCGGATTATGTTAGACATACGCGCCGGGACCACACAACGCCAAAATCGGCAAAAAAATCGATGTCGATTCAGTCGTTTACCGGCGCCACGCAGGCCACATCCTTGGGCCATCACCACTGTAGGAGGTCGAATTCAAAATTGTCTTAATGCCGCGCCTCCCGCCTGCGGTAGTTAACCTTATCTATTTTCACATGTTACGATTTGGTTAACGTGCGGGTCTTCGTCTAGTCCTTTTTCTCGCCTTCCGGCGTTTCTTCATCCTGATCGCCTAGCGCGGCCGGACGTTTGACTACCACGTGGTCGATCAGGCCGAAGGCCTTGGCCTCGTCCGGCAGCATGAATTTGTCCCGCTCCATGGCCTCCTCGATCACCTTAATGTCCTGACCGCTGTGGTCGACGTAGATCTGATTGAGCCGGGCGCGGGTACTGAGGATCTCGCGGGCGTGAATTTCGATATCGGTCGCCTGGCCCTCGTAGCCCCCGGAGGGCTGGTGCACCATGATCTTCGCATTCGGCAGGGCGTAGCGCTTATTCTTGGCGCCGGCCATAAGCAGCAGCGAACCCGCCGAAGCGGCCTGTCCAATACAGACCGTGGAGATGTCCGGCCGGATGTACTGCATGGTGTCGTAGATCGCCAAGCCCGAGGTCACCACGCCGCCGGGCGAATTGATGTAGAAGGCGATGTCCTTGTTCGGGTGCTCCGACTCCAGATAGAGCAGCTGCGCGCAAATCAGACTGGCCACCATATCGTGGATCGGGCCGGTCAGAAAAATGATCCGCTCCTTCAGCAGGCGCGAATAAATGTCGTAGGCGCGTTCGCCTCGATTGGTCTGCTCGACCACCATCGGGACCAAGGTATTCATGTAGGTGTCGCGTGCGTCGGTCATGGGTTCGGTTTTTTCCTATTCTTTTTCCAAATCCCCTGGAAAGTGCGGCTTTCGCTCAGGAGCTTTCCCCGGTGGTCTTTTTGGCCGGTGTCTTCTTCGATTTTGCTTCCTCGCCGGCCTTCGCCGTTTTCTTTTTGGCTGCCTTTTTCTTGACTGCCTTCTTCTTGGCGGGCTTTTCGGTTTCGACCTCGCCGGCAGCCTCCGCCTCCATTTCCTCGCGCAGTTGATCGGCGGTCAGGCCGCGCTCGGTTACCTTGGCCAGGTCGATGATAAAGTCGACCACCTTGTCCTCGAAGATCGGCGCGCGCAGGTTGGCCATCGCCTCGGGCGAATTCTGATAGTGCTCGAAAACTTGACGCTCCTTGCCCGGATATTGCTGCGCCTCGCGGTAGAGCGCCATGTTGGCTTCTTCCTCGGTGACCTCGATGGTGTTGATGCGGCCAACCTCGGAGATAAGCAGACCCAGGCGGACCCGGCGCTCGGCGATGATCCGGTAGTCGCTCTTGAGCTCGTCCTCGTCCTTCCCGGCGTCTTCCGAGTCGAGCTTGCCGGCTTCCTTGTCCTGCTCGATCTGTTTCCAGATCGCGTCGAACTCGGCGTCGACCATGCCCTCGGGGACCGGAAAATCATGGCCTTCAGCCAGACGATCGAGCAATTGCCGCTTCACGCGGGAGCGGGCAAAATCCTTGTATTCGGCCGTGATCCGCTCCCGAATGCGCTCCTTCAGTGCCGCCAGGTCGGTTTCGCCCAGCGTTGTGGCGAGCTCGTCGTCGATCGCCATGGGGGCCGATTCGAGCATGTTCTTGATGGTAACCTTGAAAACCGCGTCCTGGCCGGCCAGGCGATCGTTGACGTATTCCTCGGGGAACGTCACCTTGACCTCCGGCGTGTCGCCGATTTCGACGTCGGTCAACTGTTCTTCGAAGCCGGCGATGAAGCTGCTCGAGCCGAGCTCCAGATGGTGATCCTCGCCGGCCATGCCGGGATGGGCCTCGCCATTGACCGTGCCGGCGAAATCGATCACCAACACGTCCCCGCTCCGCGCCTTGCGCGGCACTTCCAACGGCTTGGTCTTTTTGTGCGCCTTGGCCAAGTCCGCGATGGTTTCCTCGACCGCTTTCTCGTCGATCTCGATCACGCCACGGGAGAGCTCGATCTGGGAAAAGTCCATCGGTTCAAAGTCGGGCAGGAGCTCCAGATCGATGGTGTACTCCAGGTCCTTGCCTTCGTCGAAGGAGGTGATCTCGATCTTGGGCTGCATGGCCGGGCGCAGGCCGCGCTCGGTGAGCGCCTGGTTCGAGCTGTCCGTGACCGCGCGCTCCAGGACCTCGCCCAGGACCGATTTCCCGAAGCGTTGTTTGAGGATTTGGATCGGCACCTTGCCGGGCCGGAAGCCGGGCACCTTGACGTTTTTGCCGAGCTCCTCCAGCCGACCGGTCATCTTGTCGTCGATTTCGCGCGCGTCGAGTTGGACCTTGAAAGCCCGCTTCAAGCCTTCGGCGTTGGTCTCGGTCACCTGCATCGGCGGTTCGGCCTTTCTTTCATGCTTTGAATTGAATTCCGTCCTACGATCATCACCCGGTGCCTTCCGCGAGAGCCACTCGAGGCCCACCCAGACGCTTCCGCTCGGCACGTGGTGCGGGCGGAGGGACTCGAACCCCCACGGATCGCTCCACTGGCACCTAAAGCCAGCGCGTCTGCCAATTCCGCCACGCCCGCGCCCCGGGCCCCCCACGGGCCTCACTGCCGCACTACCAGCGGCTCGCCCGTTTATAACATAGCGCCGGAGCGCGCAAGCCCGCAGATATCCGCCGGAATCGTCCCGCGCGGGGACCACCGGGTGCGCGCCTAGACGACCCGGGCCAGGCAGGCGGCGGCGCAGGCGTCTAGGATCGCCGCCGCATCTATGTGGTAGTGGCGATAAAGGTCGTCCAGGTCACCCGACTGTCCGAAATGCTCGACGCCGAGCGCTTGAACCGTATGGCCGCGCACGGCGCCGAGCCAAGACAGCGTGGCCGGATGACCGTCGATCACGGTGATTAAGGTCGCATCGGGCGCAAGCGGGGCGAGCAGGTGCTCGACCGCGGCCAGGGTATCCCTGCCGCCAGTCACCGCCCCACCTGCCGCCGCCCCATCCCGCCCGGCGCCCCGGCGGGCCTGCTCGGCGGCGTGCCAGCCGGCGTTGAGCCGGTCGGCCGAGGTCACAGCCAGCAGGCCGGCGCCGGGCAGGTCGTCCAGAATCTCCTGGTGCGCCGCCAAGGCCTCGGCCGCGATCGCGCCGCTGTAGACGATCGCCAGTTCCGCGCCGGGCGCCGGCGGCCGCAGCCAATAGCCGCCCGCGATCACGTCCTCGGCAAGAGAGGCCGATAATGCGCGCGCCGGCTGGGCCAGGGGCCGGGTCGACAGCCGCAGGTATATCGCGCCG
>CAXMQD010000037.1:0-6190 GCA_964194965.1 uncultured Acidimicrobiia bacterium
TGACCTCGATGTAGCCGTCCGGGTGGCGCACCGCCAGATCGCCGGTGCGGAACCAGCCCTCGGCGAAAGCCGCCTCGGTGGCGCTCGGGTTCTTGATATAGCCCTTCATCACGGTATTGCCGCGCAGCATGATCTCGCCCAACGAGGTCCCGTCCCAAGGCAGTTCCGCGGCGCTCTCCGGATCGCCGACCTGGACCTCTTCGAGGGTCAGATAACGCACACCCTGGCGCGCCAGCTTGCCGGCGCGCTCGGCTTGATTCAGGTCCTCCCAGCCCGGTTGCCAGGCGCAGACCATGGCCGGTCCGTAGCATTCGGTCAGGCCGTACAGGTGGGTGACCCGGAAGCCGTCGTTCTCCATGGCCTCGATCACCGCGCTCGGCGGCGCGGCACCGCCGGTCGCGATCTTGACCACGTGTTCGAAGGCGATCTTGTCCTTGGCCGGCGCGTTGGCCAGCGCGTTGAGCACGATCGGCGCGCCGCACATGTGGGTCACCCTATGCTCGGCGATCAACGCGAAGACCCGTGCCGGCTCGACCTTGCGCAGGCAGACGTGCGTGGCGCAGGCGGCGGTCACCGCCCAAGTGAAGGTCCAGCCGTTGCAGTGGAACATGGGTAAGGTCCAAAGGTAGACCGAATCCCGAACCAGCCCGAAGGTGATCATGTTGCCGAAGGCATTCAGATAGGCGCCGCGGTGATGGTAGGCCACACCCTTGGGGTTGCCGGTGGTGCCCGAGGTGTAGAGCAGGCTGATGGTTTGCCATTCGTCCGCCGGCTCGCCGGCATCGGCGCCCGGGTCGCCTTCGGCGAGCAGCGCCTCGTAGTCGAGCGCGCCGATCCTATCGCCGCTCTCGGCCAACGCGTCGTCGATATCGACCACTAGCGGCGGATTCTCGACCCGGGCGAGCGCGGCGCGCACGACCTCCGAGAATTCGCGATCCGCGAGCAGCACCTTGGCGCCGCCGTGCTCCAGGACGAAGGCGATGGTAGCCGGGTCGAGCCGGATGTTGAGCGGATTGAGCACGGCGCCGGCCATCGGCACGCCGTAGTGGGCTTCCAGCATGGCCGGGGTGTTGGGCGCCACGATCGCCACCGTGTCGCCGCGCCCGATGCCGCGCGCGCTGAGCGCCGATGCCAGGCGGCGGGAGCGCGCATAAAGCTCGCGGTAGGTCATGCGTTGGGACCCGTGGATGACCGCGATCTTGTCCGGATAGACCGCCGCCGCCCGGCGCAGGAAGTCGAGCGGTGTCAGCGGCGCGGAGTTGGCCGCGTTGGGATCCAGGTTCTGCTCGAACAGTGACAAGTTTTCCCTCCCCGGATCGCCTACCTGCCCGCCCCGGCTCCGCCGGTCAGGGGCCGGGTCCGAACTCGCGGCCCCCGTCTCGCGCCCCCCGTCTCGCGCCCTCGTGACTGACGGCGCCGCGAATTTGCGCTATGTTTGGGCCCGCCCGGGCAAAGGTCAAGCCCGCGGGGGCAGCTCCGGAATGGCCGCAGGGACGAGCCCGGGGATGATTCTGGGGCCGACGACGGGAGATCCCCTGGAAATCGACATCTTCTCCGACACCATCTGCCCCTGGTGTTTCATCGGCAAGCGGCGTCTGGATCGGGCGCTGTCCGAGCGACCGCAACCGGACCTAACGCTCAACTGGCGCACCTTTCAGCTCAACCCGGACATGCCGGCCGCAGGCATGGACCGGCAGCGCTATTTGGAGGTCAAGTTCGGCGGCCCGGACAACGCCAAGGCGGTCTACGACCAGGTCCGCGCCGCCGGCGAAAGCGAGGGTATCGACTTCGCCTTCGAAGCCATGACGCGCACCCCCAACACCATCGCTTCGCATCGCCTGATCCGCCACGCCGGCCAGAACGGCCATCAGGACACGGTGGTTCAGGCGCTGTTCGATGCCTATTTCCTGCGCGGCGAGGACATCGGCGATTTGGATGTGCTGACCGCCGCCGCCGAAACCGGCGGCCTCGACGCCGTGGCGGCCCGCGCGTTCCTGGAAAGCGATGCCGAGGACGAGGCGGTGCGCGCAGAGGATCTGGGGGCGCGCCGCGCCGGGATTAGCGGCGTGCCCTGCTTCATCTTCAACCGTCGCCACGCCCTGGCCGGCGCCCACCCCCCCGAGGTCCTGCACCAACTCTTCGACCTGGCCATCCAGGAGGAAACCGCCGACGCGGAAGCCTAGATTTGGGCACCGCGATAACGGCTGCCAGCCTTCGGATATTTTGGGTTTCCGATATCGGGGAACCGTTAGAGCAAATGGAAGCGAAATTCTAACGCCACTTCAAACCGGGACTGGCCGCCGCGGCGGGCTGGCAGGGGTGCGAATTCGACGGCACTACCCGATCGAAGCGGGTGCCGCACCGTGGACAGGCGGTGGGCTGGCGGCCCAGATCGTAGACCCTGTTCGCGCAGCTTTGACAGACCCGCTTGACGTTCCATTTCGGCCTGGCCTTGACCGCGTCTACCT
Source organism: uncultured Acidimicrobiia bacterium (assembly GCA_964194965.1). GTDB lineage: Bacteria > Pseudomonadota > Alphaproteobacteria > Kiloniellales > J153 > JACZVL01. The sequence continues at coordinate 2,469 of CAXMQD010000037.1, forward strand.
CCCGCGGGATGTCCTCATACCGTCGGCCATTCATCGCCTTCGCATGAGCACGGTTGGCTCGGCTCAAGTCCGATTCGATTCTAAATGCCGACACGCCAGCCTTTTTTGGAATGCCGCGCCTCAATTCACTCCCATTATGTCGGTTTAGGGATGCACCTGTGTCAAATTCGAATTCATTTGGTTTGGTCATAAGTCACATCCTGTGACAGTGAAGCCTAAGTGGCCGCGGAGGGTATTCTTGGACCTTGAACGGCACTTGCATAACGAATGTTCTCATTCGGGGCGTCCGCTGACCTAGGTCGACGCTTCCACCGCCTTCGCCGCATTGTTGCGCCTCTTTTTGAGCGCGCGATGCAAACCGAGGCGGACACGAGCCGGGTCGGTTTCCGCGATGTTCTCGTCCAGTACGGCTGCCTGGTCCATCAATGTTACGTTTGCCGCCGCGGGGTACTGCGGATCCCCCACCTCGGCATCGAGATCTCGAATAATGTCGCCGAGGGAACCGTGAAGACCGGCTCCCGAGGTCAGCACGGGCGAGTGCAGCAGATCCTTTAGCTGCGCATATTCGTCCATAATGTGCTCGTACTGGGCCTTACTCTCCATCATTTCAGCCCGCCTAAGGTTCGCGCATTCCGCGACTTCCTTGAGCAAGCCGGCGAGGTCTTCATTATATTTGCTGTGCTGCTGCTCGATCTGGCGCAAAGTGTGTATTGCAACCTCGACACGTTGTCCGAACTCGGGGATAGCACTCACGTCGTGACCCTCCTCTGGCAAAACCGTCTGATTCCCCGTTTGGCGGATGCCTCTCGTCTTCGGGTCCAAATTCCTTAGGATCGAATACGGTCTTGGCGAGCCGGGGCCTCATAAATACGGCGCCATCTAATTGGCAATAAAACAATAGCAAATATTGACAGTTTTTTCAATAGTTTTTTATAAGTTGTTAATTATTACTATTAACTATAAATATAGATGGAACCAATACGCAATCATGACCTGCGGCGAGAGACCCTCGCCGGTCCCTCTCCGGATTAATAAAATAACTCGGGTTGGTGCCGGTCGGACGGCGGCGCCGCTACGGTGTTGTCTCTAGAAACCGAGAGGCGACATTGATGTACTTGCGCCCGGCCTGCTCCACCTGCACCACCAAGCTGGCCAACGGCTCGTTGTCGCGCAGGCTGGCCAGCTTGATCAGCATCGGCAGGTTGACCCCGGCGATGACTTCGACCCGGCCCTTGTCGAGCACGGAGACTGCCAGATTGGACGGCGTGCCGCCGAACATGTCGGTGAGCAGGACCACGCCCTCGCCCTCGTCTGCCTGGCCGACGCGGCACAGGATTTCCTTGCGCCGCCGCTCCAAGTCATCGTCGGGCCCGATGCAAATCGCGGTTACGTTATTCTGCGGTCCGACAACGTGCTCGAGCGCGTCGACGAACTCCTGGGCGAGGCGCCCATGGGTGACCAGGACGATTCCGATCATTTGATACCAAAGGTCCTTTGTTGCCGTTATGCCGGCAAACCGGAAACCCAATGAAAACCGCGCCCGCCTTAAAACTCCGTTAAGCCAAGCGAGTCGCGGACCGCCAGTAAATGCCGATTGGCCCCCAATGTTCGGAATGAGTCCAGGCGCGACGGAATGTTTGGCGCCCCCGACCCCGCCGCCTTGGAGGATCGGGAGGCGGCAATCAGACTTTTTGAACTACGAAGTACAATAGGGCGTGATCGGAATAGGTCGCGACCCATTCCGCTTTTTTCTGTTCGGTCGGCTCATCGGCCCAACCCGAAACCCGGACAGAATTTCCCTGGAACTGTTTGAACTCGAGATGTTCCGCGGCGACCACCTGGTCCAGATCGCTGTCGCCGTACGTCGGGCTCCAATATGTATTGTCGTGGGATTTATCCAGAAGCCGCATGCCCCGGCGTTTCGCCGCGCGCGCCAACTCCAGGATTTCACGATCGCCTGAAATGTCTTTATCAGATTTGTAATAATTCATGCCCATCGTATTGAGATCACCCAGAAAAATGTAGTTGGCCGTCTGTCCCCCGGCGGCTTTTTTTAGTGTTTTCCGAAAATCGAATGCCCGTATGGTCATATCGTACCGAAGGCCGAATCCTTTCGGATCCGTCATGCTTTTCACGTGCAAGAACAACAATGGGTAGTAAGCGCCGTCGACATAGGGTGTCAGCAACATGCCGGGCCGCAGCGTGCTTTGACCCGACTTGAAGGTCGTTTTCTGAGTCGCGAAGGCAGGAACGGATTTTCGCACGCCAACGAGAATTTCCTGCAGCTGGGGACCCTCGGTAATGAAAAAATGATGCTCCGGCATTTCTTCGATGAGGGGCCGGAACACGATGTCGCTTCGGACCTCGTAGATGGCGACGACGTCGGGTTTATGTTCCGCTATCAATTTTACGATTGGTCCCGGGTCTTTCTTGAACTTTCGATGCTCTTTGTCTCGCGCACCAAAATGTTCGACGTTCCAGGATAGAACGGAAAAAGCTTTTGCCATGGCCAGCTCCCACCAGTAGTTGGAAGCATGATAGCGGAAATACCATCTTAAGAGGAGTCTAATTTCGTCTTCCGTGAAGAATCACGCGGAAAGCACCGTAGCAAACAGAGAGCCGAGGGAGGCGCGCGGGCGGATCGTCATACTGGCGTCGGTAGACCAGCTTGTGGTCGGGGCGCAGCTCGATCGCGCCAGCCTGGCGGCGACGAAGGCGGCCAGCCCGGGTATTCCAAAATGAATCCAACCCGCGCCCCCGGCGCGAGCGCCTATTGGTTCATCTGCTCTTTGACACCGTCGAGGATACCGATCGACTGGCCCATTTTGCTCATGTCGCCCGTTTGGTGGGCTTCCTCGTGCATCGCCTGGCCCTGACTGAGCTGCTCCAGCAGCGCGTCGAGGCGTTCGGGCGACAGGGTCGAGGACTGGAGCTGCTGGTTCGCCTGGGGAAATTCCGTGGTGCCCCGGCAGGCAAGTGCCGATCCCGAAATCAGGACCAGGCAAACGCCGGTAAGGAGAAATAATCTCATGACTCGATCTCCTTGTTGTGGCGGCCAGCGCGTGGCGACGGCCATGAGCCGGACACGCCCGAAGGACTTCATCACCTGTCCGCAAGACTAGCACGAAATACGAGGCGCCTAAGCCCGAAATTCAGCCCGCCACCTCGGCCAGATCGTCGAGCAGTCTTCGCACGCCACGGAGGCGCGCGGACGGGTCGTCCCACTGGCGCTGGTAGACCAGCTTGTGGTCGGGGCGCAGCTTGATTGCGCCGGCCTGGCGGTTGATAAACGCGACCAGTTCGGCGGGCCTGGCGAATTCGTTCTTGTGGAAGGCGATCACCGCGCCCTTGGGCCCGGCATCGACCTTCTCCACGCCGGCCGCGCGGCACAGGCGTTTGATCGCCATCACCTGCAATAGATTCTCGACCTCCTCGGGCAACGGTCCAAAGCGGTCGATCAGCTCGGCGGCGAAGCCCTCGATCTCGGCCTTGTCCACCAGCGTCGAAAGCCGCCGGTAGAGCCCGAGCCGGACGCCGAGATCGGCGACGTAGCGCTCTGGGATCATCACCGAAGTGCCGATGTTGATCTGTGGTGTGAAGGCTTCCTGCGCGGCCGCCTCCCCCGCTTCGGCGTCCAGGCCACCGGCGCGCGCGGTCGCCACCGCTTCTTCGAGCATCTGCTGGTAGAGCTCGATGCCGACCTCCCGGATGTGGCCCGACTG
>CAXMQD010000038.1:0-4116 GCA_964194965.1 uncultured Acidimicrobiia bacterium
CGCGCCACTTTGGGCCTATCTCGAGGCCCTGCACCCGCGGCTTTGGCGCGGCGGCAAGGTGTTCCCGGCGAGCGGCACCCAACAATTGCAGTCGCTCGACGACGGCGAACTCGACATCGCGATCTCGTTCTATCCCTCGGACGCGGCTTCGATGATCGTCAATGGCCGCTTGCCGGAAACCGCGCGGGTCTTCGTGCTCGACGGCGGCACCATCGGCAACACCCACTTCGTCGCCATCCCCTACAACGCCAGCGCCAAGGAAGGCGCCATGGTGGTGGCGAACTTCTTGATGAGCCCGGAGGCCCAGGCGCGCAAGCAGAGCATCGAGACCTGGGGCGATCAGACCGTCCTCGCCATGGATAAGCTGAGCCCCCGTGACCGCCGCAGGTTCGAGGTCGGGGCCGCGCACCCGGCCCTGTTGACGCCGACGCAATTGGGCCCGACCCTGCTCGAGCCCCATCCCTCTTGGATGACCCGGATCGAGGCGGAATGGCAGCAGCGGTTCAGCCGCTAAATATCGGCGGGCCGCGGGCGCGCCAAGATGCGGCCGCGCGCCGGGGCGGCTTGCTGCGCGCGGTCCCCGCGCTGACCATCGCGATTTTCCTGCTGCCCGTTGCCGCCGGCCTGATCGGGACCTGGCTGCCCGCCTTCGGTTACCTGCCGGCGTTGGGCGGCGAGACCTTCGGCCTCGCGCCGTGGCGCGCGCTGATCGCGGCCCCGGGCCTCGGCACGTCGATCCGGCTGACCCTGACCTCGGGCTTGGTGGCGACCGCGGCCTCGCTCGCCCTGGTGATCGGCTTCGTCGCCGCCGGTCACGGCACGCGCCTGTTCGCGCGCCTACGCCGCGGGCTGGCGCCGATTCTGGCCGTGCCCCATGTGGCGATCGCCATCGGCATCGCCTTCCTGATCGCGCCCAGCGGCTGGGCGGCGCGCCTGGTCTCGCCCTGGGCAACCGGCTGGAACCTGCCCCCGGACGTCGCCACGGTACAGGACCCGTACGGCCTCGCGCTCGCCGCCGCATTGATCGTCAAGGAAGTGCCCTTCCTGCTGCTGATGACCCTGGCCGCGCTCGATCAGGCGCGCGCCGGCGAGCGCCTGGCGGTCGCCCGCTCGCTCGGCTACGGACCGGTCGTGGCCTGGCTCAAGACCGTGTTGCCGGCGGTCTATCCGCAGATCCGCCTGCCGGTCTACGCGGTGCTCGCGTTCTCGCTCTCGGTGGTGGACATGGCGCTGGTGTTGGCGCCGCTGACCCCGCCGCCGCTCGCCGTCCAGGTACTGCGCTGGTTCAACGATCCCGACCTCGCCCTGCGTTTCACCGCCGCCGCGGGCGCCACCCTGCAGTTCGTGCTGGTGGCCAGCGCGATCGGGCTATGGCGCGGATTCGAAATCCTGGCCGCCAAACTCGGCCGGCGCTGGCTGCTGGGCGGCGCGCGCGGCGGTTCCGGCTTGACCCTCGGCCGCACCACGGGCGCCGCCATGGCCGCGCTATATGCCGTCGCCGCGATGAGCTTGCTGGGCCTGGCGCTGTGGTCGCTGGCGCGGCGCTGGCGCTATCCGGACCCGCTGCCGAGCGCCTGGACGCTGGATAACTGGACGCGCCAGGGCGACGGCCTGGCTTGGGCCACGAGCACCACGTTGATCGTCGGGCTGGCCTCGGCGCTGGCCGCTCTTGCCCTGGTGCTGGGTTGCCTGGAAAACGAGAAGCGCCACGGCCTGACCACCACCGGACGCGGTTTGTGGCTGCTCTACACGCCGCTTTTGGTGCCCCAAGTCGGCTTCCTGTTCGGCATCCAGGTGCTGGCGGTCGCGGCCGGCATCGACGGCACCTGGCTGGCGCTGGTGTGGAGCCACCTGCTGTTCGTACTGCCCTACGTGTTCCTGACGTTGGCCGATCCCTACCGGGCGCTCGACGAGCGCTACGCGCGCAGCGCGCTTTGTCTCGGCGCCTCCCCGGACCGGGTGTTCTGGCGCGTCAAGCTGCCCATGCTGCTGCGCCCGGTGCTGTTCGCGCTCGCTATCGGATTCGCGGTCAGCGTGGCACAATACCTGCCCACGCTATTCGCCGGCGGCGGCCGTTTCGCGACCCTGACCACCGAGGCCGTCGCCCTAGCCGGAGGAGCCGACCGCCGAGTCATGGGAGTCTTCGCGTTCCTGCAGTCGCTGCTGCCGCTCGCCGCCTTTGGCCTAGCGCTTGCGGTGCCGGCCTGGCTGTTCCGCCGGCGCCGAGCCCTGAGGTCGGCGTGACGGAGGCCGGCACCACGTCCAACGAGCGGCGCCTCGAGCTTCAGGGCGTCGGCCTGCAACTGGGAGGGCGCGCCCTGGTGGCGCCCCTGGACCTGGTGGTCGGGGCGGGCGAGATCGCGACCGTCATGGGACCGAGCGGTTGCGGCAAGTCGAGCCTGCTCGCCTTCGTCTGCGGCACCCTAGATCCGGCCTTCGCACCCCAGGGCCGGGTACGGCTCGATGGCCAAGACATCGGCGCGCTGCCGCCCGAGCGCCGCCGCATCGGCATCCTGTTCCAGGACGACCTGCTGTTTCCCCACCTCTCGGTGGCGGAGAACCTGGCATTCGGGCTTCCCGCCCGCTTGCGCGACCGCGCCGTGCGCGCGGCGCGGATCGAGGCGGCGCTCGCCGAGGCAAGACTGGCCGGCTTCGGCGAACACGACCCGGCAACATTGTCCGGCGGCCAGCGGGCGCGGATCGCGCTGATGCGCACCCTGCTCGCCGAGCCGCGCGCGCTCCTGCTCGACGAACCTTTTTCCAAGCTCGATCTGGCGCTGCGCGACCGCATGCGTTCCTTCGTTTTCGAGCACGCCCGGTCCAATGCGCTGCCGACCCTGCTGGTCACCCACGACCCGGACGACGCGGCGGCGACCGGCGGGCCGGTGATCGAGATCGGCATGCCCGAACCAGCCGAGGAACCGGATCCGGTCCGGAACCGGGCGGGCCCGCTGGGGAAACCCTCTCCCGCGACGGGGTGAGCCGGCCCTGGGCCATTGGACATCCGTGGACACGGGAGTAGAATGCACGAATCTGGCCCGCCTAATATCAAAAGTCCTTTGGTGTAAGCCCGGCAACCAGGAGACTAGGCAAATATGTACAATGAGACTACCCGGTCGATCCGAGTTACCGTGGAGCCGATCTATCTGGATGATCAATCCTCGCCGTCCGACAATCACTATGTCTGGGCCTATCAAATTCGGATCGAGAACGAGAGCGCCGACACGGTGCAGCTCCTCCACCGCTATTGGCGCATCACCGACGCGCAGGGCCGGGTCCAAGAAGTGCGTGGCGCTGGCGTTGTTGGCGAGCAACCGACGCTCAGGCCCGGCGAGTCCTACGAGTACGCCAGCGGCACGCCATTGCCCACGCCGTCGGGCATCATGGTCGGCTCTTACGAGATGGAGACCGCGCATGGCACACGCTTCGACGTCGCGGTGCCGGCTTTCTCACTCGACAGTCCCTATGAGGACACGCGCCGCCACTGATCGCCGCTCCGATTAACGCGGCTTGGGAGATGGCGAAGACAGGCACAATACCAATGATCCTTAGTAATGACCCATAGAGACGGCGTCCCAAGGTTTTCGGCCAGGAGCGCGTGGCGTGGCGGTGTCCGACACCGCAAGCCGCGCGGGACGCCGCCCGAAAATCTTGGGAAGCCGCCTTCGGTCGCGCGGGCGAACCGCCGGAGTGCGTCGGGAAGCCTTGCCGATGACCCACATCGCCCGCGGCTTCCCTCCTGCCCGCCCCCTTGGCCGACGGATCGCCCGTGCGATCTCTATGGGCCATTACTAAGGATCATTGGTATAAGATCGTGAGCAACCAACCCCTCAAGAAAACCGAATCATCCGCCGCGCGGCCGAGCCACGAAGAAATGCTGGCCGCGGTCGCGACCATGATACGCTGGGCCGGCGACGATCCATCCCGCGAGGGCCTGGCCGGCACGCCGGAACGGGTGGCACGCGCCTACGATGAACACTTCCAGGGCTACGCGGTCGATCCGGTGGTGCTGTTGCAACGCACCTTCGAAGAGGTCGAGGGTTACGACGAGATGGTGCTGCTGCGCGATATCCGTTTCGAGTCGCACTGCGAACATCACATTAAGCCGATCATCGG
>CAXMQD010000039.1:0-7028 GCA_964194965.1 uncultured Acidimicrobiia bacterium
CCCGATCCGGGTCAGGGCCACGTCCTGGGACTTGGCGCATAGGGTATTCGCTTCCCGGTTCAACTCTTGGCATAGGAAGTCCATGCGCCGGCCGATTGCCTGGCCCTCGGCCAGCAGCTCGCGGGCCGCGGCGACGTGGGCTCCCAGGCGGTCCAATTCCTCGCGCACGTCGGCCTTGGCGGCCAGCACCGCGGCCTCCTGGGCCAGACGCTCCTCGGGCAGCGCCGGGGCGGCTTCGAGCAGTTCCTCGACCTGCGCCTTGAGGCGTGCGCGCAGGGCCTCGGGGCGCGCCGCCGCGGTCTCGCCGGCGGCCGCGGTCAAGCGCTCGATCTCGGCCAGATGCCCGGCGGCCATGGCATCCAGGCGCAGGCCCTCGGCGCGGCGCATGGCGATCAGCGCCTCCAGCGCCAACACCAGGTCGGCCTCCATGGCGGCCGCGCGGGCAGCCATCTGTTCCTCGGTCTCCTGTTCCTCGACCGTCTCCAGCACGCCGCGCACCGCGAGCAGGCCGTCGAGACGTGGCGGCTCGGCGCGGACTTCGCTCTCGAGCTCGCGGATCAGGTCGAGCAAGGGGTCCAGGACATCGCGGTTGACCTGGAGCTTGACCGGCGCCTGGCCACGATTGACGGTGAGCGTGAGTTGCAGGTTGCCCCGGGCGCAACGGGCCTGCGCCGTCGTACGCGCCGCCATTTCGAGGGCCTCGTATCCGCTCGGCACGCGGCAGCGCAGGTCCAGATTCTTGCCATTGACGCTCTTGATCTCCCAGGTCCAGGCGAGCATGCCGTCGCCGCCTTCCTGGCGCGCGAAGCCGGTCATGCTGGAAACGCCTTGCAATGATTCGGCCACGGACGGCTCCCCTGTCGCGGTTGCGGCGGTCGAACGGCGCGCCTTTATACCCGTGCCGCCCCGCGTGTCACAAGCCGAGTGGCGGGATTGACACACGGCGAATTCCGGTTCCACTGCTTTTCATGAATGTCGTTCCCGCCCCGACCTCGATCCTGATTACCGGCGCTTCGGGCGGCATCGGCACGGCGTTGGCGCTCGCTTACGCGCGCCCCGGGGTCCGGCTCGCGCTCACCGGCCGCGACCAGACGCGTCTCGCCGGGGTCGCCGGGGCCTGCCGCGAAGCCGGCGCGGAGCCGCGGACCGAGGTGCTCGACGTCTGCGAGCGCGCGCGCCTGGCCGCCTGGGTCGCCGAGGTCGACCGGGCCGCGCCACTCGATCTGGTCATCGCCAACGCCGGGATCTCGGCCGGCACCGGGGGCGGCGGCGAGACCGAGGCCCAGGCCCGGCGCATCGTCGCAACCAACTTTGACGGCGTTCTCAATACCGTGCTGCCCGCAATCGCGTGCATGCGGCCGCGCGGCCGCGGCCAGGTCGCGATCATGTCCTCGCTGGCCGCGTTCCGGGGCTTTCCGGGCGCGCCGGCCTACTGCGCCAGCAAGGCCGCGGTGCGGGTCTGGGGCGAAGCGCTGCGCGGCGCGCTGCACGATACCGGCATCGGAGTCAGCGTGATCTGCCCGGGCTACGTGCGAAGCCCCATGACCGCGGTCAACGACTTTCCCATGCCGCTGTTGATGGATGCCGAGCGGGCGGCACGGATCATCCGCCGCGGCTTGGCACGCGACCGGCCGCGAATCGCTTTCCCCTGGCGCCTCTACGCCGCGGTCTGGCTAATTTCCGCATTGCCGCCGCGGATCACCGATCCCCTGCTCCGGCGCCTGCCGAAGAAGACCTGACCGCGCTCTCAGTTCGCATTCTGCTTTTGGACTTTGCGCCACTTGGCGACGTTGCGGTTGTGCTCGGCCAGGGTTTTGGCGAAGGCGTGACCACCGCTGCCATCGGCGACGAAGTAGAGGAAGGCGGTCTTGGCCGGATTGAGCACGGCCTCGAGCGCCGCGCGCCCGGGATTGGCGATCGGCCCCGGCGGCAGGCCCCGGTTCAAGTAGGTGTTGTAGGGACTGGGCGCCTGCAGGTCCTTTCGGGTCAGGGCCCGGCCTAGCGGCCCGGTGCCGCCGGTCAGGCCATAGACCACCGTGGGATCGGATTGCAGGCGCATGCCCTTTCGCAGCCGGTTGACGAAGACCGAGGCGACCAGCGGGCGCTCGCCCGCGACCCCGGTCTCCTTCTCCACGATCGAGGCGAGCACCACCGCTTGCTCAGGTGTGGCGACCGGCAAGTTCGGCGCGCGTCCCGGCCACAGTTCGCTCAACAGTTCGTCGCGCGCGCGGCCCATGCGCGCGACCAGTTCGCCGCGGCGGTCACCGCGCGCGTAGTGATAGGTCTCCGGCAGCAACGAACCCTCGAACGGCACGGTTTCGACCGCGCCCTCCATGGCCTCCGCTTGTTCCACCAGGGTCACGATCTCTTGGCTGGTCAGGCCCTCGGCCAGGGTCAGGCGCCGGACCACGGTCCGACCGCCGCGCAGCAGATCGATCGCATCGCGGTTGGACAGCGCCGCGGTAAACAGGTATTCGCCCGCGCGCAGCTCGCGGCCCACGTTCAGCAAGCGCACACCGAGCCGGAACAACAGCGGATCCTCGATCGCGCCGGCCTCGTGAAGGCGCTGGGCGATCGCCTCGACCCCGGAGCCTTGCGGAATGTAGATCACGGTATCGGCGGCCAGCGGGCCGGGCCGTTCGAACTTGTCGATGGCGTAGAAAGCAAGCAGGCCGCCAGCCACCACGAAAGCCGAAGCGGCGAACCCAGCAAGGCCTGCTAGCCGCCGCATCGCCGCCGGCACCTAATTGAGGCGGGCGAGCACCAAACTGGCGTTCGTGCCGCCGAACCCGAAGGAATTGGAGAGCACCACGTCGACGGTCCGCTCCTTGGCCTGGTGCGGGACCAGGTCCACGCCCTCGGATTCGGGGGCGGGATTATCCAGATTGAGCGTCGGTGGCACCACGCCATTCTGAATGGCGAGGATTGAATAGATCGCCTCCGCCGCGCCGGCCGCGCCCAAAAGGTGTCCGATCGCCGATTTGGTCGAGGACATGCTGAGCTTTGCGGTATGCGCGCCGAACAGCCGCTTGACCGCGCCCAATTCGATCACGTCGCCGAGCGGGGTCGAGGTACCGTGGGCGTTGATGTAGTCCACCGCCGAGGGGTCGAGCTTGGCCCGCTTGAGGGCCGCCGCCATGGCGCGGTAGGCCCCGCGGCCATCCTGGGACGGCGCGGTGATGTGATGGGCGTCGCCGGACATGCCGTAGCCCACGACCTCGGCGTAGATCCGCGCGCCGCGTTTCTTGGCGTGGTCCAGCTCCTCGAGCACCACGACCCCGGCGCCCTCACCCATTACGAAACCGTCCCGGTCCTGATCCCACGGCCGCGAGGCCTTATCCGGCGTATCGTTGAAGGCGACCGAAAGCGCCCGCGACGCCGCGAAGCCGGCCATGCCGAGCCGGCACACCGCCGCCTCGGCGCCACCGGCGACCATCACGTCGGCATCGTCGAAGGCGATCAGGCGGGACGCATCGCCAATCGCATGAGCGCCGGTCGAACAGGCGGTCACCACCGCGTGGTTCGGTCCCTGGAAACCGTAGCGGATCGAGACGTGCCCGGAGACCAGGTTGATCAGCGAAGCCGGAATGAAGAACGGCGACAGCCTGCGCGGGCCCCGCTCGTGCACGGTTATGGTGCCATTGGCGATGGTCTGAAGCCCACCGATGCCCGAGCCGATCATGACGCCGGTGCGTTCCAGGCTCTCTTGATCGTCGGGCCGCCAATCCGCATCCTCGACCGCTTGCTGAGCCGCGGCCAGCCCAAAGATGATGAAGGGATCGAGGCGCCGCCGCTCCTGCGGCGTGATGAAATCGTCCACATTGAAACCGCCCACGGCGGTCTCGCCGAGCGGCACCTGTCCCGCCACCTTGGAGGGCACGTCCGAAACATCGAAATTTTGAATTGCGCCGATGCCCGACTTGCCGTCGATCAGGCGCTGCCAATTGGCGGCGATCCCGCTGCCTAGCGGGGTAACCAGCCCAAGACCAGTGACGACGACCCGTCTCATATCACTCGAACAATAGCCGCGGATTCGGTATTTACGGCTCGAAGGCGCCGGTCAGGCGTTCTGCTGGATGAAATCGACCGCATCCTTGACGGTCACGATCTTCTCGGCGGCGTCGTCGGGAATTTCACAGCCGAACTCCTCCTCGAAAGCCATGACCAGCTCGACGGTGTCGAGGCTGTCGGCACCGAGATCGTCGATAAAACTCGCCGCTTCGGAAACCTTCGCCTCCTCGACGCCCAAATGCTCGACGACAATCTTTTTAACACGCTTCGCGATATCGTTGCTCATTGCCTTACCTCAAGATAGCTGGCCGTTCATTTCCTAGGGAGTCCGGAAATTCGCTTGCTCCCCCCCGTGGCGCCCCATGTTCAGAGCGCCGCCTCATATCATGTCCGTCCACCATTGCCAACGCCCGGCGCCGCACTCCGAAATCCGCCCCGGCCGAGCCTATATCATGGCCATTCCCCCATTCACATGCAAGGTCTGGCCAGTTACATAGGCCGCCTCCTCGCTAGCCAAAAACGCGACGCAGGCCGCCACGTCGTCCGAACTGCCCAAGCGTCCGGCCGGAATCGCCCCAAGCAGTTTGTCTCGCTGCGGTTCGCCGAGCGCGTCGGTCATGGCGGTCTCGATGAAGCCGGGGGCCACACAGTTGACCGTGATGCCGCGCGAGCCGACTTCTTGGGCCAGGGACTTGGACATGCCGATCATGCCGGCCTTGGAGGCGGCATAGTTGGCCTGGCCCGGGTTGCCGGTCACCCCGACCACCGAGGTAATGCCGACGATTCGGCCCCAGCGCCGCTTCATCATGCCGCGCAGGCTGGCCCGGGTCAGGCGGAACGCGGCGGTCAGGTTGACCTCGAGCACCAGGTTCCAGTCCGCGTCCTTGATGCGCAGGGCCAGGTTGTCTCGGGTCAGCCCGGCGTTGTTGACCAGAATGTCGAGGCCGCCCAGCGCCTCCTCGGCGCGCCCAGGCAGCGCCGCGCAGGATTCCGGATCCGAGAGATCGCAGGCCAGGACATGGGCGCGCGCGCCGAGATCCGCCGCCAGCGCCTCAAGCGCGTCGACTCGGGTACCGGACAGGCCAACCGCGGCCCCCTGGGCGTGAAGCACACGGGCGATGGCGCCGCCGATACCGCCGGAGGCGCCGGTGACCAACGCGCATTTTCCCGATAGATCGAACATTACTCGTGCCTCCCGCTAAACCAAGAACCGCTCAAAGGATCTTGCCCAAGGCCTCGATCTCCTCGGGAGTGCCGGCGTTGGCGATTTGCAAGTCGCGGTCGATGCGCCGGATCAGGCCGCTTAGAATCTTGCCGGCGCCCAACTCGACCAGGGTCTCGACCCCCTCCTCCTTCATGCGCAGCACCGATTCGCGCCAGCGCACCATGGCGGTGACCTGCTGGACCAAGAGGCTGCGGATGGAGTCCGGGTCCTCGACCGGCGCCGCCGTCACGTTGGCGACCAATGTCAGGCTCGGCGGCTGCATGACCACCTCGGCCAGGGCCTCGGCCATGACGTCAGCCGCCGGCGCCATCAGCGAGCAGTGAAACGGCGCACTGACCGGCAGCATAATCGCGCGCCGGGCGCCCTTGTCGGCGGCGATCTCGACCGCACGCTCGACCGCGGCCCGGTCGCCGCTGAGCACGACCTGGCCGGGCGCATTGTCGTTGGCGGGTGTGCAGACCTCGCCCTCGGCCGCCGCCTCGGCGACCTCGCGGGCCGTGTCCAGATCCAGGCCGATGAGCGCCGCCATGGCGCCCTCGCCGACCGGCACCGCCTCCTGCATGGCCTGGCCGCGGCGTTTGACCAGGCGCACCGCGTCGGCCACCGACAAGGCCCCGGTCGCGCCCAGCGCCGAATATTCGCCCATGGAGTGGCCGGCCACGAAGCGGCCCTTCTGGGCCAGGCGGATGCCACCTTCGCGTTCCAGCACCCGGACCACCGCCAGGCTGACCGCGACGATCGCCGGCTGGGCGTTCTCGGTCAGCGTCAATTCGTCCTCCGGCCCCTCGAACATGAGCTTGGAGAGGCGCTGGGAGAGGGCGTCGTCGACCTCCTCGAAAAGTTCCCGGGCGGCCGGAAAGGCGGTGGCCAGCCCGGCACCCATGCCGACCACTTGCGAAGCCTGGCCGGGAAAGACGAAGGCCCGGTTCATTGCTGCTGCCCCCCCTGTTCCGCCGATCCCGGCTCGGCGCTCCGGGCGGCCCACCAGCGGTAACCGGCCAGTGTCGATTGGCCAGTGTCGATTGGCCGGTTCAGAAATAGCGCTTGAGGGCGCGCTGTCAAGCACCCCGAAGCGCCGGGCCGGGGCACCGGGCAGGGCACCGGGCGGGGCACCTGGCCGGGACCCCTGCCCGAGCCCTGCCTGGCCCTTGCACCCCGGGTGCTATCGTGTATAGTCCCGCGCCTTACGGCCCCTTTTTCGGGGTCGGTGACATAGCTCCTTACCGGTTCCCGCCCGCGCAATAGCCGGGCCAACGCCGGTTAGGGTCGGGCGGCTCGGCGCAACGGGCGCCAGCTCCGGCCCGCGAACAGCCGAAGGGAGTCTGAAAGCCATGCCACTCTACGAGTGCGTTTTCATCGCACGCCAAGATATCTCCGCCACCCAGGTCGAAAGCCTGGTCGGCCAATTCTCCGGCATCATCGAGGAAAACGGCGGCAAGGTCGCCGGCTCCGAGATGTGGGGCCTGAGGAACCTGGCCTACCGGGTCAAGAAGAACCGCAAGGGCCACTACGTGCTGCTCAATCTCGACTCGCCCTCGCCGGCGGTCCAGGAGATGGAGCGCAATATGCGCCTTAGCGAGGACGTGATCCGCTATCTGACGGTGCGGGTGGATGAACTCGAGGAAGGCCCGTCCGTCGTCATGCAGTCCCGCCACAGCCGCGACGACCGCGGTGGGCGCGGTGGACGCGGCGGCGGCTTCCGGGGCGGCGGCGGAGGTGGCGGCTTCCGGGGCGACGGCCCGCGCGGCGGACCGCGTGATGGGCCGCGTGACGGGCCACGTGACGGGCCACG
>CAXMQD010000040.1:0-10729 GCA_964194965.1 uncultured Acidimicrobiia bacterium
TGGATGAGCGGCTTGTCGACGACCGGCAGCATCTCCTTGGGCAGCGCCTTGGTGGCCGGCAGAAACCGGGTGCCGAGGCCGCCGACCGGAAAGATTGCCTTACGTGGAGCTTGTGGCATGTATGGCCGGATGGATCATGAGATTCAGGAAAACCGGGCGCTGTAATGCCATACCCTCAGCAGGGAGACAAGCTGCGCCCTCACCCACACAGCTTATCCCAATGATCCTTAATAATGACTGATAGAGACGGCTTCCGTTCTGCACGCCCCGTGGCCCGCCCCGTGGCCCGCCCCGTGGCCCGCCCCGTGGCCCGCCCCGTGGCTCGCCGAGGCGACAACGGATCGCCGGCGCGATTTCTATGGGGCATTATTAAGGATCATTGGTATTATTCCCCGAGCAGCAGCGCCTTGGCTTGATTGATCTTGGCGGCCAGGTAGTTGGAGCCGCCGTGGTCCGGGTGGACCTTCTGCATCAGGCGCCGGTGGGCCTCGTGGATCGCCGCACGGCCAGCGCCGGGCTCGAGCCCGAGGATATCGCAGGCTTCGTCTTGGCTCATGGCGCCGGCGCCAGCGGGTGCGCGGGGACCGGCGCCGCCCTGGGCGGCGGCCTCACGCCAGGCCTCGCCCTGGGTGCGGTCGAGATAGGCCTCGAGCACGGCGGCCGACTGGGCATCCTCGGTGCGGCATTCGGCCCACAGCGCGATCAAGTCGTCCAGCTCCAGCTCATCGAGCGCACGACCCGCGAATCGGCCCTCCGTGACCCGGCCGGTCATTTCCCCGCTGTCGTGGTCGAGGGTCATGCGCAGGAAACGGGTCTCGACCTCCGAGGCCTGGCCTGGGCTCGGCCCCCGGGCGGCGCGCAGCCGCGCGCGGATGGCGCGCCAGTTCCTCAGCATCGGCAGCAACAGGGGTAGCGCCAATATCGCGAGCGCATGGCGACCGCCCCAGATCATATAGCCAACGATGATCAAGCCGAGAATCGCCAACACCCAGCGCATGAGCGACACGACCTTCTTGGGTTCGGTCCGAACGAACCAGAACCCGAGCAAGATGAGCCCGGCCAGCAGGCTAACACCGAGGAGGAAATAGGCGATCACAGCAAACCTGTTCTATAACAGTTTCCGCCGGCGCGGAACTGCATCGGCGGGATTATTCACAAACTCACTTGACCTGATGGGTGAGCTGGCGGGCCACGCCGCCCTTGCGGTCGCCGTAGTCGGCGAGCGCCTTGCGTCCGCCGGCGGCATAGACCGCGACCGCCGAGAGCAGGTCGCGCAGTTGCTGGGCGCTGGTCGCGTCGAACGGGCAGTAGGCGCCGCCGGAAAGCCGGGCGATCTGCTGGAACGCCATGCGCGCCACGGGGTCCTGGCCTTCGTGGAACATGAAGCACGGTAGGCCGAGCAGGCCCAGCTCGCCGGCCAGATGGCCGAGGCGATCGATGTCCTCCTCGATGGAATCGCCGACGAAGACCAGGGCGCCGACTTTTCTATTCTTGGCCTCTTTGAGCGCGTGCTTGAGCACCTTGCCGATCTGGGTGTGGCCGGCCAGGCACATCACCGCGGTCATGCGCTTGAGCAGATCATTGGAGTTTGCGACCCAAGGGCTGGCCCTGCACTCGCCGAAGCCGCGGTAATAGACCAATTGAATCTCGAGTCCGCCCAAGGCCGCGGTCTCTTTGAACATCTCGCCCTGAATGTGGCAGGCGCGATCCCACGTCGGCTCGCGGCTGGCGGTCGCGTCCATGGCGAAGATCAGCCGGCCGCGCTCGCCCGCTTTGTGGGCCGTCGGTGCCAGGGCGACCTTGCGTAGGAAGGCGTCGACCTCCGCCGAAGAGGAGGACGGGGGCCCACTGGGGGGACCACTGGGGGGTGTGGTGGGAAATTTCTTGTCGCCGGCCATGATCCAAGCTGCCTCCGAATTCTTAACGTAGGGTGCCGGAGGCGGCGGGTCCAGGGACCGGCCCAGGATTTGGCCCGGGGATCGGCGCGGTCTCGGCCCTCGCCGCGCCGCCCGGCGCCTCGGGCAGGCCGATGGCGCGCAGCAGGGCGCGCACCTCCTGGCGCGCGGCGACATGGCTCATCGAGAGCGGGATCGCGCTGTCGTCATCGCGCAGATCCAGCAGCGTGAGGCCCTTGGGGAACAGCTCGCGGAAAATCACCCGCTCGCCGAATCCCGGCGCCAGGCGGAAGCGGATGCGCTCGCTGAGCAGTTCCAAGAGGCGGCCAATTTCGCGCTTGTTGCGCGCGTCGATATGGCTCAGACGGTTGCGCATGACGATCCAGTCCATCGGCGGCAAACGGGCGATCGCGCGCTGCTGGCGCTGCTCCCAGACCATCTGGCTGTACAAGCTGGGCCCGAGGATCTGGTGTCCTTCGGTGTCGATGCGCGCCAAGAGGTCGAGGTCGAGGAAGGAGTCGTTCATCGGCGTGATCAGGATTTCGGCGCAGGCGTGACCGGCGCGCGACAGGAAGGAATCGCTGCCCGGCGTGTCCATGACGATAAAATCGCGGTCGGCGAGCGCGGCCACGGCGCCTTCGAGCGCCCGCTTCTCCTCCCACTCGGCGGCGCCGCGGGCGTCCGCCTCGGAGCGGTGAATGCGCCGGTGCTCCGGCAACTCCAGCGGCAGGCCGGTGCGCCTGGCATAATCGGCCCGGTTCTCCAGGAGCCGGCTCAGGCTGCCCTGGCGCGCATCGAGATCGATGCTGCCGACCGAAAAACCGCGCTTGAGCAGCGCCACGATCAGGTGCGCGGCGGTGGTCGACTTACCCGAGCCGCCCTTCTCGTTGCCGAGCACCATAATGCGCGGTATGCCCCGGGGGGCACCCGGAGGGCGCACCGACGCGCTTTCGGCCGGTGCCGGCCGAGAAGTTATGCTCGTCGAATCCATATCGCCGTATCGTGGAACACCGCGCCGCCGCGCGGCCGCCCGGGCTCGGCGCTGGTCAGCGCGTTGATTCCAATCCCCTCCTCGAAGGCCGCGTTGGGCCACAGGCTCTCGACCACCACCACGTCGGGCTGGACCCCGTCGAAGGCTTCCGCGTGCACCACCACGCTGCCGCGCGCGTTGCCCAGGCGCAGGCGGTCGCCGTCGGCCACCCCGAGTTTCGCACAGGCCTCCGGGTGAATCTTGACCGTCGGGCGCCCTTCCCGCGCCCGGCTGGTCGGGGTCTCGGTGAAGCTGCTGTTCAGGTAGTTGCGCGCCGGCGCGGTGACCAGGCGGAACGGCCGCGCCGCATCGGCCGCGTCGATTACGTCGTGATGACCGGGCAAGCGCGGCAAACCCTCGAAGTCGTTGCCGGACTTGGACCAATCGGGCCTGAAGTGAAACCGGCCGTCGGCGTGGGGAAAACCGTCGCGGAAGTGCATCTCGTCGTCCGAGGGCGCGCAGTCCCACCAATGGGCGGCGTGAAGGGTCTCGGCGTCGGGTAGGCCCGAGGCTTCCAGGGTCGCCTCGATCAGCTCCCAGGCGCTCATCTCGAAGCCGGGATGCTCGGCGCCCAGTCGTTTGGCCAACTCGCAGATCACGAAGTGGTTGGACCGCGCGTCGGAAAGCGGCTCGATCGCCTTGCGGGTCACCTGCAGGGTATTATGCCCGGAGGCCATGTAGAGGTCGTCGTGCTCGAGGAAGGTGGTGGCCGGCAGCACGATGTCGGCCATGGCCGCGGTCTCGGTCAGAAACTGCTCGTGCACGCAGGCGAACAAGTCGGGCCGCGCGAAGCCGTCACGCACCTTGTTGGTCTCGGGCGCGACCATCATGGGGTTGGTGTTCTGAACCAAAAGCGCGGTCACCGGTGGACCGGAACCCAGATCCCCCGGTTCGCCGCAGAGGATCGGACCGATGCGCGACTGGTCGAGCACACGCACCGACTTGTCGCGGCGGTCGAGGCCCTCGATCAGGGTCTTGTCGAGCGGGAACACGGCGGTGTTGGCGTAGAGCGCGCCGCCGCCCTCGACCGCCCAGGCGCCGGTCACGGACGGCAGGCAAAGCACCGCGTGCATGTTGACGGAGCCGTTGCGCTGGCGCGAGAAGCCGTGGGAAGCGCGGATGAAGGCGCGTTTGGTGCCGCCGTAGAGGCGCGCGAATTCGACGATCTGGGCGACCGGCAAGCCGGTGATCCCGGCCGCCCATTCCGGCGTGTGTTGGGCGAAGTGGGCCTCGATCTCCGCGTCCCAGTCGGTGTAACGCGCGAGATAGTCGCGGTCGGCCAGGCCCTCGGCCAGCATCACGTTGATGACCGCGCAGGCGAGCGCGCCGTCGGTGCCGGGCTTGACCATCAGGTGCAGGTCGGCCTGCGCGGCGGTCGCCGTGCGGTAGGGGTCGATCACCACCAGCTTGGCGCCGCGCTCTTTGCGCGCGCGGCTCGCGTGGTGCATGACGTTGACCTGGGTGTGGACCGGATTGCCGCCCCAGATCACGACCACGTCGGCCTTGGCGATTTCGCGGCTGTCGCTACCCCGGCGCGCGCCCAGCGCGGCCAGCAACCCGGCGTCTGCGAGGGTCACGCAGAAGGTCGAATATTGGCGCGAGTAGCCCTTGGCGTGGCGCAGGCGCTCGATGCCGTCGCGCATCACCAGACCCATGGTGCCGGCGTAGTAGTAGGGCCAGACGGTCTCGGCCCCCAGGTGCTGCTCGGCCTTGAGAAACGCCTCGGCGGTCTGGTCGAGCGCGGCGTCCCAGGAGATCTCCTTAAACGCCTCGCGGCCCCCGCCCTTGTCGCCGACCCGCCGGAGCGGCGCGGTCAGGCGCTCGGGGTGGTGAACCCGCTCGGCATAGCGCGCCACCTTGGCGCAGATCACGCCCGCCGTATAGGGATGGCCCTTGGCGCCGCGCACCCGGCCGATCCGGGTCTCCGACAACCGCTCGACTTCGAGCGCGCAGGTCGAAGGGCAGTCGTGCGGACAGGCCGAATGGCGCATCTCCGGCGCAGGCGTGGCATCGAGCGGCATGGGCGTAGGGTTTCCTTGGCTGCGGTTAGGGGACTAGTGACGCCCCCAATCTACCCCCTGCCCCCAACGCCGCGCAATCGGAGCGATTCATGTAGCCACGCAAACTGGAACGGAAATTGACGCTTCCTGGAACAAATTCCCAGTCATTCTCGCCGGTTTTTGTGTGGCCCCCGGATAACGCAGTCGTGATCGCACTTTCAGCCAAATTGGAAGGGGTTTGGGCGGCTTGGTTTGATTGGATCTGGTCCTTGATGTCTAATCGTGCGAATCAGTATAAGAAATGAAGTGGACAACACGCTCTCGTAACCACGGTCGACTTCAAGGCTGGGCTTTTGCACAAAGCTAATCGGGAAAAGGAGAGAAAATGACACAGGTTAATGGCCTATACGATCGGATGATCGAGGCGATGGGCGTCGAGGATCTGTCGATACCCACGGCTTGCGTGAAATTCTATAAACAGGGCGACGAGATACCCGCGGGCGTGCGCGACTACGAGCCCCAGGGCTTGACCTTGACCTCTTGCCAAAGCACCCGCCAGGCGGGCTTCGGCGATTCGGTTCTTCTGACCCCCAAGTCGATCGGCTGCGTCGCGGCGGCGATCACCTTCGGCCTGGTCGACAAGAACCAAGACCAGCCGATGGGCGAATCGCTGGTCTATACGGACATCATGAAATCCCAGGCCGACGACAAAGAGCATTTCTCGCCACCCTCGCCCAAGGATTTTACCGAAGGCACGGTCTACGCCTGCGCGGCCGCCGGCCGGCCCGAATTCGCGCTATTCGGTCCGGACGATACCGGCCGTTATGACAGCCCGCAGACGGCACAACGCGCGATGGGCGACATGATCGCCATCCAACCGGCCACGACCCAGGCCGTGTTCCTGTTCGCGCTCGATTTCGACGACGAGGACGTAGAGCCCGACATCGTGGTGCTGTCGGTGCGGCCAGTCGAGTTGACGCGAATCATTCAGGCTTATCAATTCCACACGGGAAACCGCGTCAATGCAAGCATGGGCGGCCTCCGGGTGGTCAATTCCGACTTGATCGTTCGACCCTATCTGACCCAGGAGATGAACGTCTCGACGTTCTGCCTCGGCGCCCGTTTGATCGCCGAGTTCGAGGCCGACCGCATGGGTATCGGCATGCCGTACAACATGTTCAATGATGTCGTTCAGGGCATGGAAGATTCGGCGGGCGGTTTCCCCTTCGCGGCCTATCCAGGCGCCAAATCGGCGGCCGCCAGTTAGGGTCAGTCAGATCAGTTAGGATAGGCCGATGCACGCTTTAGCAAAGATGCGTTGCCACCAGATGGCGAAGGCGACGGGCACTCAGCTCACGCCGCAGCACCTGGCGGTCCTGGATTATGCCTGGAGCTACTACCACGATCGCCGCGTCGGCCCGCTCTACACTAATATCCGCCGAAACACCGAGGTCGACCGGGATACCATAGAAGACATTTTCCCGAACGGCCTGATTTCGGTTTACACCTGGGTCGGGGTTCCAATACAGACCACCGAAAAAGGCTGCAAGCCGGTGGCGATGATCGAGGTCGACAATCCGCGGGAGGTCTATCTCGACAACAACGCGACCACACCGATCCGGCCCGAAGTTGCCGATGCGCTGATTTCCTTCTTCCAGGACAACCGCTCCTTCGGCAATCCCAGCAGCTCTTACGGGATCGGGGGCTTGGCCTATGACGTCATCGACCGGGCCCGCAAGCGCGTCGCCAAGTGCCTGCGGGCGGACCCCGGACAGATTTTCTTCACCGGATCCGGCACCGAAGCCAACAACCTGGCGATCAAAGGTGTCGCCAATAAACAAGGCTCCGGGCACATAATCAGCACCAACGTGGAGCACCCGTCGGTCTTGGACACGCTGCGGGTGCTCGAGTCCCAAGGCTATGAGGTGACCTTTCTGCCGGTCGCGGCGGATGGCACCCTAACCGCGGAAGCTGTCGAGCGAGCGGTCCGGAAAGACACCATCCTGGTCTCGATTATGGCCGCCAACAACGAGATCGGCACAATCTATCCGATCGCGGAAATCGGCGCGGTCTGCCAAGCGCACGAGGTACCGTTCCATGTCGACGCCATACAGGCGTTCGGAAAAATCCGGATAATCCCGAAGGAAGCGGGAATCGATATCCTGACCCTATCGGGTCACAAGATCCACGCGCCCAAAGGCGTGGGCGCGATCTATCTGAACGGGAATATTTCGCTCGATCCGTTGATCCATGGCGGCGGACAAGAAAAGGGCTTGCGTTCGGGAACCGAAAACGTCGCCGGCATCCTGGCCATGGGACTGGCGGCGAAACTCAGCCGTCTCGAAATGGACGAGCAGAACGCCCGCTATGACTTTTTGCGCCAGCGGTTTCTCGCCAAGCTGAAGGAATTCGTGCCGGGCGCGATCGTCAACGGTACGATGGAGCGGCGTCTTCCCCACAATCTAAGCGTCGGCTTCCCCGGCGTCGATAGCGGCTCCCTGCTGCTGAGTTTCGACCAGATCGGTGTCTATGTCTCGGCCGGTTCGGCTTGCAGCGCGGGAGACGATAAAATATCGCACGTCCTCGAAGCCATCGGCGCGGATAGCGATCGTTACGGCACGATCCGGTTCAGCTTCGGGCACGAGACAACGAAGGAAGATATCGACTATCTTTTCGATCACATTCCAAAGATTTTGGAGCACTTTCAATCCGAGACGGGCGATGCGCGCAAAAGCGCGTGAGGTGGGCGGCGCCGGACCGAGTGGACGGAAGCGGACGCTGTTTCTATAAAGGTCAATGAGTATACAGTTTTTGGGTCGCCATGACGGTCACGCCGGAGCTCTTAAAACAGATTCCCATGTTTAGCGATCTCCAAGAGGCTGAGCTCGTGGCGATCATGGGGTGCTTTACCGAGGCATCGATCGCGGCGGGCGAAACCATTTACCTCGAGGGTGACGCGGCGACCAGCGCCTGCTTTCTCATCGAAGGCGAGTTGGAGGCGCTGAAGGCGCTTCCCGGCGGTGGCGCGGCCCAGGTCGGGACCATCGGACCGGGCTGCATGATCGGCGAGATGGCGTTGGTCGCCGGCGGCACCCGCTCCGCGACAGTGCGGGCGATAACGTCCTCCACGGTTCTGACCGTATCCTATCATTTCTTTCACGCCGCGCTCGATCAAATGAGCGTCCCCGCGTTTAAGATCCTGCGCAGCGTGATCCACAGCCTGACCGGGCGTCTGGAGGAGCTCCAGGGGCGAATCCTGGAACAGTGGGACTGCGAGGCCTATAGCCTGCCTTCACATGCATCGGCGCCCGAATCCGGGTTGCCCGGGGCAAGCCCGGAGCGGGCGCAGTCTTTCAACTATCGCCCGTTCCTGCCGGTCTTGCCGTTTTTCGCGAGCTTCACCGAGAGCGAGATCGACCTGGTAGCTGCGCGGGCCAAGGTGGTGGAATTGCAGCGCGGCGAGTTTCTGTTTCGGGAAGGCGCGCCGGTGGAGGCTTGTTACATCCTGGTACATGGCGCTACCGAAAACTCGGTGATTCGCGATCGCCGCTATCAACTGTCGATATGCGGACCCGGCCGTCTCTGCGGCGCTAACGCCATGATCAGGGGAACCTCGTGCAACAGCGATGCCCGGATACGATCCGCCGCGCTCCTGCTAGGCTTCGACAGGCCGGCTTTCGAGGGCCTCTACCTGGGCGAGACCACGGAGTGCCTGAAGTTTCAAAACACGGTCAGCATCAATCAGCTCCAGGAACTGAAGACCGCGGACAACCTACTGACCACTCTGGTCAGCCAGAATCATATACTGGAAGGCGCCAGAAACCGCGGCCCGCAATCGCCCGGTCGCCTGTCGGAAACCACACTAGACATTTAGATAGTGGATATCGGTGATGGTGTGGCCGTTGCGTCGCTCGGTATGGAGCGCGCTGTATTCCGGTACCTCCAGCCACTTGTTGATGTCGGAGGTCAAGGGTTCGGAGGCGACCATGACGGAATTGGCGGCGGCGGCGCCACCGACCATCTGCCATTCCTCGTCGTAAAAGCCGTATTCCCGCCCCGAGGTATACCACAGGCTGAGATAGGTCAGATTGGCCTCGTGCACCTTACCCGGGTCGTCGGTGGCGTAGCGGCCGAAGTCGAAGCAGAAACGCACGGCGAAGATCTGCTGGCCATCCGAAACAAAAAGGTTGACCGAGGAGGCGACGGATATACCGCGCGCCTCGCGCACGTTGCTGATGATGGCCAAGGTCTTGTCGATCGCGCGCCGAATCTCGTCGCTGGTCGCATATGCGCCCGGGTCGCCGAGCTGCGAGAGCAGGACCGCGTAGATCCATTCGCTGTCCGTCGAACCTGAGATATGGCGGGCGACCTCGGGCCGGATATGAAGCCGCAGGTCGTCGCGCATTTCATCGAAACGGTAGAGATCGCCATTGTGCGCCAGGACCAGCTTCGCGCCGGGATACCAGAAAGGATGGATGTTTTGTTCGGTAATGGTCACCGCGCTGTCCAAGGCAACGCCGCGGACATGACCGAGAAAGCAATTGGCCTCGATCTTGTTGGCCAGAATTTTGAGGTTGCGGTCGAAGACCGGCAGATTCGTCGTGCCATAGCGGAACGGCATGTCCGGGTCGATCGAGGTCCGGTCCCAGGCCATCATGCCGAAACCCGCCAGATTCAGCATACGCAGCATGCGCGGCATGTAGGACTGCTTCACTAGCGAGCTGTCGGGCTTGTATAGCAGGTCGTCGAGCAAGACCGGCTCGCCAAGATAGAGCAGGGCGCGGCACATATGGGGCTATCCTCGTAACAGGTTACTCTAGCGGTTCGGGGCATAGTACCACGTCCCGTCGTTGCGAATCCCTTTCATCGAGACTTGGCATCACGCCGGGGTCTGGCTCGCGCGGCCTCTCGGACCCGGCCCACTGGACCATACGCCGCCCGCGGGACGGTTCAGGCGACCCGGCCGTAGAAGATCTTCCGGGTGTGTTCGGTGAGGGTGCGGCCGGGCTCGGGATCGTAGCTGAGCGCGGCGAGCAGGCGCGGGCGGGTGCCTTCGACCGGGGTCACCCGGTGCAGCGCATAGCGGCCGCGGAACAGCACCAGCGCGCCGGCCGCCAGGTCGAGCACCCGGGGGCGCTCCCCTGCCCCGTCGAGCGCCCGGCCGAGCGCCTCGAAGTCATCGTGGCCGGGGCCGCGCAGGCCGGGGAGGTATTCGTAGATACCGCCGGCCTCGGCCGGGCGGATCATCAGCGTGGTCACGAAGTCGGCGTTGTCGAAGTGCCAGCCCAGTTGCTGGCCGGCCGCGAAGACGTTGATGTTGAGCGAGCCGAGCGGGTCCGCGTAGGGGTAGAGCGCGGGCACCTCCTGGAGCGCGGCGATGAAGGCGCGCAAGCCCGGCCAGTCATAGAGCGCGCGCAGCGCCGAGCCCCGGGGGATCAGGTCGTCGGCGAGGCAGCCCTTGTCGCTGGTTTGCGCCCGGTTGCGCGGATGCTCCGGCGGCAGCTCCGGGTCATCGGCGATCAGATAGGGGTTGTGGTCCTGGGCGCAGTAGTAGGCCCGGGGCAGCAGCGCCTCGGCCTCGGCCTCCATGGCCGCGACCGCCGCCACCGTGACGAAGCCCGGCAGCGCCAGCGCGCCGTCCTCGGCCAACCGCGCGCGCCCGTCGCGGAGCAGTTCGCAGTACGCCGGACCCTCCGGCGCGGTAAGCGGATAGCGCGCCAGATCGACCAGGTCCTCGGGGCGGTGGCGGATCATAGGTGTCATCCCCCTTTGCGTCCCCGCATCGCTTCCCAATCATCCTCGCT
>CAXMQD010000041.1:0-6129 GCA_964194965.1 uncultured Acidimicrobiia bacterium
ATCGCCCAGCGCACCTGCGCGGCCGCCGACCGCACCGGCCATGCGATCCTGCACACCCTCTACCAGCAGAGCCTGCGCCACCACGCCGAGTTCTTCATCGAATACTTCGCCCTCGACCTGATGATGGAGGATGGCGTCTGCCGCGGCGTGGTCGCCTGGAACCTGGACGACGGCACCATCCACCGCTTCCGCGCCAAGATCGTGATCCTGGCGACCGGCGGCTACGGGCGCGCTTATTATTCCTGCACCGGCGCCCACACCTGTACCGGCGACGGCGGCGGCATGGTGCTGCGCGCCGGCCTGCCGATGCAGGATATGGAGTTCGTTCAGTTCCACCCGACCGGCATCTACAATGCCGGCTGCCTGATCACCGAGGGCGTGCGCGGCGAGGGCGGTTATTTGACCAACTCCGAGGGCGAGCGCTTCATGGAGCGCTACGCACCCAGCGCCAAGGACCTGGCCAGCCGCGACGTGGTCAGCCGCGCCATGACCGTCGAGATCCGCGAGGGCCGGGGTGTCGGCCTGCGCAAGGACCACATCCACCTGCACATCGAACACCTGGACCCGGACCTGATCCAGCAGCGCCTGCCGGGCATCGCCGAATCGGCGCGCATCTTCGCGGGCGTCGACGTCTCCAAGGAGCCGATCCCGGTGCTGCCGACCTGCCATTACAACATGGGCGGCGTCCCGGCGCTCTATACCGGCGAGGCGGTGACCAATGCGAACGGCGCCACGGGCGTGGCGGTGCCGGGGCTGATGGCGATCGGGGAGGCGGCCTGCGTCTCGGTTCACGGCGCCAACCGCCTGGGCTCCAATTCGTTGCTCGACCTGGTGGTGTTCGGGCGGGCCGCGGCCCTGCGCTGCGCCGAGGTGATCAAACCGGGCGAGACCCACGTGCCGCTGCCGCCGCATGCCGACGAGCCGGGTCTCGACCGCCTCGACCGGCTGCGCCACGCCGTGGGCGGGACGCCGACCGCCGTGCTGCGCGAGGAGATGCAGCGGGCCATGCAGGACCACGCCGCCGTGTTCCGCACCGGCGAGACCCTGAACGAAGGCGTCGGCAAATTAACTCGGGCCTGGTCCAAACGCGGCGATCTCAAGGTCTCCGACCGCTCGCTGATCTGGAACTCCGATCTGGTCGAGGCGCTCGAACTCGACAACCTGATGTATCAGTCCATGGTCACCATGGCCGCGGCCGCCAATCGCGAGGAGAGCCGCGGCGCGCACGCGCGCGAAGACTTCCCCGATCGCGACGACGAAACCTGGATGAAACACTCCCTGAGCTGGTGCGATCCGGACGGCAAGGTGCGCATCGAATACCGGCCGGTCCAGCTCCAGCCGATGACCAACGAAATCCAATCCTTCCCGCCCAAGGCGCGGGTGTATTAGGCAAACACGGATAGGCAAACGGGATAGCGCGGTTCATGGCCGAGTTCACACTGCCGAAGAACTCCAGAGTCCAGGAGGGCGAGCACCACGCGGCGGCGCCGGGTGCCAAGAACCCGCGCCGTTTCAAGGTCTATCGCTGGAACCCGGACGACGGCCGGAACCCGCGCGTCGACACCTTTGAGGTCGACCTCGACGATTGCGGGCCGATGGTCCTGGACGCGCTGATCAAGATCAAGGACGAGGCCGACTCGACGCTGACCTTTCGGCGCTCCTGCCGCGAGGGGGTCTGCGGTTCCTGCGCCATGAACATCGACGGCACCAACACGCTGGCCTGCACCAAGTTCATCAGCGAGGTCGCGGGCGAGGTCAAGGTCTACCCCTTGCCGCACATGCCGGTAGTCAAGGACCTGGTGCCGGACCTGACCCAGGCCTACGCGCAATACGCCTCGATCGAGCCCTGGCTCAAGACGGCGACCCCGGCGCCGGAACGCGAGCGGCTTCAGAGCCCGGAAGAGCGCGCCAAAATCGATGGCCTGTGGGAGTGCATCCTGTGCTTCTGCTGTTCGACCGCCTGCCCGAGCTACTGGTGGAATGGCGAGCGCTACCTGGGCCCGGCGATTCTATTGCAGGCCTACCGCTGGATCGCCGACAGCCGCGACGAAGCGGCCGGCGAGCGCCTCGACGAGCTGCAGGACCCGTTCCGGCTCTACCGCTGCCATACCATCATGAACTGCACCAAGACCTGTCCCAAGGGCCTCAATCCCGGCAAGGCCATCGCCGAGCTCAAGAAGCTCATGGTTCAGCGCCGGGTGTGAGACAGGCCCGCAAACTCCCCGGGCGCCGATTCGTCCGGCTCGTATTGACCGGCTTCCTGATTGCCATCGGATCTGCCCCTTTGACCGCCGCCCCCCTGGCCGCCCCCCTGGCCGCCGACCTGCCCGCCTTCGATCTCCAGGGCCATCGCGGCGCGCGCGGGCTCTATCCCGAAAATAGTTTGCCCGGCTTCGAGGCCGCGCTGGCGCTGGGCGTGACCACGCTGGAGATGGACCTGGCCGTGACCCGCGACGGTGTGGTGGTGGTCCATCACGACCGGCGGCTCGACCCGGCGCGTACCCGTGGTCCGAACGGTGCCTGGCTGGACCTGCCGGTGCCGGCGATCGTCGACCTCAGCCGCGCCGAGCTCGCGACTTACGACATCGGCCGGGCCCGGCCCGGCGGCAAGGTGGCGAAGCGCTTCCCCGCTCAGCAGGGCCTGGACGGGGTCGCGATCCCCACACTTGCCGACGTGCTCGCGCTGGGCGAGGCGCGCTCGGGCGGGACCATGCGCTACAATTTGGAGATCAAGACCTCGCCGCACGCGCCCGAGGAGGCGCTCGCGCCCGCCGCTTTCGCCGCCGCCCTGGCGCGCGATTTGGACCGGGCCGGGGTTGGCGCGCGCGCCATGGTGCAGTCCTTCGACTGGCGCGGACTCCAGGCGTTTCAGGCGCTCGCGCCCGGTATCTCGACCGTCTATCTCAGCGCCGAGGCGCGCTGGCTGGACAATCTGGAGCGCGGCCGGCCCGGGGTCTCGCCCTGGACCGCCGGCCTCGATTTGGACGATTTCGCGGGTTCGGCGCCGGCGGCGGTCCGAGCCGCGGGCGGGGCCGTATGGTCGCCTTATTTCCGCGACCTTGGCGCGGCCGAACTGCGCGCGGCCCAGGATCTCGGCCTCAAAGTCGTGGTCTGGACCGTCAACGACGCCGCCGATATGGCCACGCTGATCGAGCTCGGCGTCGACGGCATCATCACCGATTATCCGGACCGCCTGCGCCGGGTGATGACCGAACAGGGCCTGACGCCGCCACCAACTTTTCCGCGCTAGGCTTCTAAACGAATCGCTAGGCCGGTAGTGCTATGGTCGCGTGACGACAACTTGGGAAGCCGAATCCATGCGCCGCATTCTGATCGCCGTTTTCCTAGCCCTTGGGCTTGTCTCCGCGGCTGTGCCGGCGGCCCGGGCGCTCGACCCGGACGCTCTGCGCCAGGACTTGATTGCGGCGCTCGACCGCGGCCTCTCCACTTACGCAACCGGACCCTTCCTGTTCACCGGCGTCGAGACCGTGGCCCAGGGTGCCGCGGTCCGGGTCAAGATCACCGACCTGACGCTGCCGCTACCCGATCACGGCGGCCGGATCGAATTCGGCGACCTGGCCTTCACCCTGGCCGACGCGCCGCCCGGGTCGCTCGAGGACGACCGCCGCTACCGGGTCTCCGAGGTGACCACCGCGTCCCAGGCGGCGGTCATCGACGATACCGGCGAGAAGATCGCGCTCATAAACTACAGCCTCGAACACCTGTCCGGAGTGTGGTCGACGGCGCTTCGCAACTTCCTCGACTACGATATGGCAATGGATCGGTTCGAGGTGGTGGTGCCCAAGGAAAATCTGGGCTTCGCCATCGACCGTTTCACCGCGGTCAACCAGGTCGTAACCCGCGGCGACGGCCTGACCGATTGGGAGGGTGAGGGCCGCATCGCCGGCCTGCGCGTGATCAAACCCGCGTTCGGCACCTTGCGGATTGGCGAGGTCCTGGTTGACTACCGGATTCATGGCTACGACCTGGCGGGCATGCAGGCCATGAACCAGGCCATGAACCAGGCCATGAACCAGGCCATGAACCAGGCCGTCGACGAGGCCAGCAACCGCGAGGCGCCGCCGGACCGCGATCGGATTGCGGCGCTCCAGGAACGCCTGAAATCGTTCAGCATGGTGGGCCAGGGCTTCGTCGAGCGGTTCAAGGTGACCGATCTGAGCTACCTCGATGCCGCCGAGCAGCCGCGCTTCCACCTGGACGAGATGGAGTTCGACATAGCCGGCGGCGATCAGCACGTGGCGCTCGGCTACGGCAGCCTGGGTTTGCGCATGGCCGGTGCCAGCACGGTCTTGCCGGGGAGCGAGGGGAATGGCGCCGGCACCCCCCTCGATGCCCTGATGCCCGAGAACCTGGGCCTAATCGTCAGCGGCGAGCGCCTTCCGGCTCGGGCCATGTGGCGCGGTATGCTGAACGTCATGTTGCTGGGCACCGCGGCCGGGACACAGGGCCCCGATCCCGATGCCATCGGCGAGGCCATGGGCCGCGAGATTCTGGCCGCCATCAACCAGGCCGGCACGGTGCTGCGGCTCGACCGCTTCGACGTCGAGGCGCCGAGCGGCCGCGTGGTCGCCGAGGGTGAATTCCAAGTCGACCCGGCGACCGCGGTGGGCGTGCGCGGGCGCGCGGACATTACCATCACCGGGCTCGACGAGATGATCGCCGCCGCCAACGGCGCCGCTCTGTCGGGTCAAGTCGCCCCGGGCGTGCAGGGCAACATGATGTTCCTGATGCTGCTGAAGGGCATGGTCAAGCGCGAGACGGGTCCGGACGGCGGGACTGTCGATCGCCTCGAGATCGTGGTCACTCCAGCCGGCGACGTGTTGCTCAACGGGCTGCCGTTTTCGATGGCGCCGCAGCAATAAAGCAGGGGCGCCGCCGCATTAATGCGGGAGCGCCGCGGCAATAGGGCGGGCGGAACCTATCTTGGCGAGCCTAATCTAGCGAGATGTTGCCGGTGATCTCGTGGTCGAGGTCGAGGCCCTCGATGGAAATCCGAACCTTGGCCTTGAGGGTCTCGTTGCCGGTCAGCGTGCCGGAATCGAGGGCATCGCGGACCGCCTGCTCGATCTCGCGCTGCGAGGTGACGCCGACCTTCTTGAGCAGCTTGCGCAGCTCCATGTTGAATACATCTTCGTTCATGTCTGCCTCCGAAGCGGGGATTGGACGTTGGCCGCGAAGATAGCGCCCCGCCCCGCCCAACGCCACGGAATTGCGACCCGCCGGGGCTGACCCGGCGGCCTATATGGGGTAGACTTCCGCCCGCTAATCCAGGTCACGGCGGGTGTCGCCAAGGGAGGCGGGGTCATGAGATTGAACGAACGGCAATTGGCCGAATTCGAGGTCGAGGGTTACCTATTCCTGCCCGGGGTGTTCGACGCGGCCGAGATCGGCGTCCTGACCGGCGAGTTAACCGGCATCTTCGCCCAGGAGCGCGCGGAGGTCTGGCGCGAGAAGGATGGCACGGCGGTGCGCACGGCCTTCGCCGCCCATACCTACAACGAGGCGTACGGGCGCCTGGGACGCCACCCGCGCCTGGTCGAACCGGTCCGGCAACTGCTGGACGGGGACATTTACATGCACCAGTTCAAGATCAACGGGAAGGAGGCCTTCGACGGCGACGTCTGGCAGTGGCACCAGGACTACGGCACCTGGGCGCGCGACGACCTCATGCCCGAGGCACGCGCCATGAACATCGCCTTGTTCCTCGACGACGTGACCCCCTTCAACGGCGCGCTGATGTTCATCCCGCGCAGCCACAAGGGCGGGGTGATCGAGGCCGGTCACGATCTGCTGACCACCTCCTATCCGCTCTGGACCCTGGACAAGGAAACCGTGACCCGCCTCGCCGAGCAAGGCGGCATCGTGGCGCCGACCGGCCCGGCCGGTTCCATGATCCTGTTCCATAGCAACCTGGTGCACGCCTCGCCGGGCAACATCTCGCCCTTCAGGCGCACCATCGTATATTTGAGCCTGTGCCACGTCGACAACCACATCCGCCAATTCAAGCGGCCGGAATGGATCGCCCACCGCGACTTCACGGCGATCGAAAGCCTGGCCGACGACTGCCTGCAGGAGCTAGCCCGCGAAGGCGCCGCGGCGGAGTAGGGG
>CAXMQD010000042.1:0-4868 GCA_964194965.1 uncultured Acidimicrobiia bacterium
GGCAAGGACTTCGAGCGCTTGACCCGCGATCTGGTGCGGCTGATCGAGGAGCGCACCGGCGATGGCTACGTTTTTCGCACGGATTTGCGGCTGCGCCCGGATCCTGGCGCAATGCCGCTGGCAATATCGGTCAACGCCGCGATGACTTATTACGAGAGCATGGGCCAAAATTGGGAGCGCGCCGCGATGATCAAGGCGCGGCCGGCGGCCGGCGACCTGAAACTCGGCGCGGATTTCCTGACCGAGCTGCGCCCCTTTGTCTGGCGCAAGCACCTGGATTTCTGGGCGATCCAGGACATCCATTCGATCAAGCGCCAAATCCACGCGCATCGGGGCGGCGCCCGGATCGCGGTCGAGAGCCACGACATCAAGTTGGGCCGCGGCGGCATCCGCGAGATCGAATTTTTTGCCCAAACCCAACAACTGATCTGGGGCGGCCGCGAACCGGGCCTGCGCGCCGCCAAAACCCTGGAGGCGCTCGCCGCCCTCGCCGAGGCCGGCCACATCGATGCCGCGGCAGCCGAGGACCTCCGTACGTGTTATCGGGAGCTGCGCCGCATCGAGCACCGGCTGCAGATGGTCGATGACCGCCAGACCCAACGCTTGCCCGAGGACGAAAACGGCATCGCACAGATCGCCGCCTTCCTTGGATACGACGGCGCCGAGGAATTTCGCGCCGCGCTTCTGGCCATCCTGGGCCGGGTCGAGGCGCACTACGCTGAATTGTTCGAGGCGGCCCCCGCGCTGACCCCGGGCGGCAACCTGGTGTTTACCGGCGGCGAGCCGGAGCCGGGCACCCTCGCCACCCTGGAAGCGCTCGGCTTCAAGGAGGGCGAGAAGGTTTTTCACCTGGTGCGGACCTGGCACCATGGCCGGCACCGGGCGACCCGATCGACCCGGGCGCGCGAAATCCTGACCGAGTTGATGCCGACGCTCCTGGGGGCGCTGGGCAAGACCACCCAGCCCGATCTGGCGCTGGCCAAATTCGACGAATTCCTGTCCGGCTTGCCGGCCGGGGTGCAGCTATTTTCCATGATCCACGCCAACCCGCGGCTGCTCGACATGCTGGCCGAGATCATGGGTGGGGCCCCGGCACTGGCCGATCGGCTGAGCCGCAACTCGGCGCTGCTCGACGCGGTGCTCTCGGTTGATTTCTTCGATCCCATCCCCGGGGCCGCGGAGCTGTCCGGCGAACTCGCGGTAACACTCGCCCAGGCGCGTGACTTCCAGGACGTCCTCGACCTGGCGCGGCGCTGGGCCAACGACCGCAGGTTCCAAGTCGGGGTCCACATCCTGCGCCATCAGGCCGACATCGACGAATCCGGACGCGCGCTGAGCGACATCGCCGACACGGTGCTGGCCGGACTTTACCAGCCGGTGCTCGACGAACTGGCCCAGGCTCACGGGCGGGTTCCCGGTCCGGGGCTGGCGGTGCTCGCGCTGGGCAAGCTGGGGGCGCGCGAGATGACCGTGGCCTCGGACCTGGATCTGGTCTTCATCTACGAGGCCGCGGAGGGTGCGGAACAATCCGACGGCCCCAAGCCACTGGCCGCCAGCCCGTACTTCGCGCGCCAGGCGCAGCGCTACATCAATGCGCTGAGCGCGCTCACCCCCGAGGGCCAGCTCTACGAGATCGACATGCGCCTGCGCCCCTCGGGCAACGCCGGGCCGATCGCCACCCCCTTGGCCGGCTGGCGCCGTTACTACAAACAGGAGTCCTGGACCTGGGAGCAGATGGCCCTGAGCCGGGCCCGGGTGGTGGCCGGCGACCCAGCCTTACACGCGCGCATCGAAACGACGATCGGCGAGATCCTGACCGCGCCGCGCGACCCGGACAAGCTGTTGGTCGACGTGGCAGAGATGCGCGCCCGGCTCGCGCGCGAGCGGCCGGCGCCGACGCTGTGGAGCGTCAAGCACCTGCGCGGCGGCCTGACCGATCTGGAATTTTTGGCCCAGTACCTGATGCTCCGCCACGCCCAGGCCCACCCGGAGGTGCTCGATGGCTCGACTCAAGCGGCCCTCGAAAAGCTGGCCCGGGCGGGCCTGATCGGCGCCAACCTCGCCCGGCGCCTGATCGAGGCGACGCGCTTGGTTCGCCAGGTCCAAGGCATGCTGCGCCTGACTTCCGGCCCCGCCTTCGACGCCGACAGCGGCACCGAGGGGCTCCGGGCCTCCCTCGCCCGCGCCGCCGGCATGGACGACTTCGCGACCTTGAGAGGCGCGCTCGCCGCCAGCGCCCAGGAGGTCCACGAGATCTTCATCGACACCATCGAGGAACCGGCGCGCAAGCTGGGCGCAAACCTCGAGGGAACCAAGCCCCCATGACCGGTCATCGGGTGTTCGGGCTCGGCGATCTGATGCTGCAGGGCGGCGCCACGCTTCCCGCCGCGCGAATCGCTTACAAGACCTACGGCCGCCTCAACGAAGATCGGTCGAATGCGATCCTCTATCCGACCTCCTACAGCGCCCAGCATTCGGACATCGAATGGCTGATCGGCGAAGATGGCGTGCTCGACCCGAGCTGCTATTTCATCGTCATCCCCAACATGTTCACCAACGGGCTATCGTCGTCTCCCAGCAATACCGAGATGCCCGGCGGGCTCGGCAGCTTCCCGGGCATCACGGTCGCCGACAACGTGCATGC
Organism: uncultured Acidimicrobiia bacterium; assembly: GCA_964194965.1. Lineage (GTDB taxonomy): Bacteria > Pseudomonadota > Alphaproteobacteria > Kiloniellales > J153 > JACZVL01. The sequence continues at coordinate 2,645 of CAXMQD010000042.1, forward strand.
CCAGCGCCGCCTGTTGACCGAGGCGCTGGGCGTGGAGCGGTTGGCCCTGGTCTACGGCTGGTCCATGGGCGGGCAACAGGCCTACCACTGGGGCGCGCTCTATCCGAAGGCGGTGGACCGAATCTGCGTGGTCTGCGGCTCGGCCCGGACCGCGCCCCACAACCAGGTCTTTCTCGAAGGGGTCAAGGCGGCGTTGACCGCCGATGCCGCCTACCGCGACGGCTGGTTCCACGAGCCGCCGGTGCGCGGGCTCAAGGCCATGGCCCGGGTCTACGCCGGCTGGGCCCTGTCCCAGGCGTTCTACCGCGCGGAGCTGTGGCGCGGGCTGGGCTACGCCACGCTGGAGGCGTTTCTCGTCGAATCCTGGGAGGCCCAGTTCCTGCGCCGCGACGCCAACGACCTGCTGGCCCAGATCTGGACCTGGTGGCACAGCGACATCGCCGACAACGAGATCTATCGCGGCGACCTCGCGGCAGCGCTCGGCGCGATCCGGGCCAAGGCGCTAATTATGCCGAGCCAGACCGACCTCTACTTCCGCACCGCCGACAACGAAAGCGAACGCCGGCACCTGGCCGACGCCGAACTGCGCCCAATCCCCTCGATCTGGGGCCACCGCGCCGGCAACCCGCGCGACAATCCCCCAGACGCCGCCTACCTACGCGCCGCCGTCGCCGAATTGCTGGCAGCGCAAGCGTGACGAACGCCGGGTAAGACGTAAGATAGGGGACAAACGTAGATAGGGTAGATAGGGGACAGTCCCCTTTTTTTATGGCTTACTTCCTTTATTACAGTAAGATACCCCTATGCCTCGAAAGACTCGCACCCTCTTCGGTGGTTTTTGCTATCACATCATCAACCGCGGTAACGGCCGCGCCCAGGTGTTTCATGGCGCGGCGGACTACCGCGAGTTCCTCAAACTGATGGCCGCCACCGCCGGCGAGCGCCCGCCTCCGCGCCTGGCTCCGCGCCTGGCCCCGCGCCTGGCCCCGCGTTTGCTCGCCTATTGCCTGATGCCCAACCACGTTCACCTGGTGCTGTGGCCGCGCGAGGACGGCGAGGTGAGCCGCTGGATGCAGTGACTGATGACCGCCCAGGTCCGCCGGCACCACCGCCGCCATGGCACCGACGGCCACCTCTGGCAGGGCCGCTTCAAGGCCTTTCCGATCCAACGGGACGAACATCTGCTGAGTGTGTTGCGCTATGTCGAGCGCAACCCCCTGCGCGCCAAGCTGGTCGCCCGCGCCGAAGACTGGCCCTGGTCGAGCCTCGGCGCGGCGAACCCGGCAGGGGCGAACCCGGCAGAGGCGGACCCGGGCCAGTTCGATGGGGTGCTCGCGCCGCCGCTGCACGCAGGCCCGCTGCCGCGCCCGGCAAACTGGTCGGAATGGGTCAACGAAACCGAGCCCCCCGGCCAGCTCGCGGCGCTCCGGCACAGCGTCAACCGGGGCACGCCCTGGGGCGGCGCGGACTGGGCCCGGCGCACGGCGGCGCGTCTCGGAATCGAATCAAGCCTCCACCCGCGCGGCCGCCCGCCGAAAAAACCTGTCCGGTAAAATATTGATGTACAAGAATAAACCGCCGAATAAAGGGGACTGTCCCCTATATTTGGCCGATTATTCGGGTTTGGCCGAGGCGGCGGTTGCGGTCTTGGGGACCGCCGATCCGGGTGGAAAGGTGGCGCTGAGCCGACGCGTTGCGGCGGCCTGGGCGGCGGGCGAGATCGCCGAGGTCGGCGTGGCCGAAGCGCCGGCGCGGCCGGCGCGGCCCGTGCGCCCCGAGTTGCGGCCGCCACGGGAGATGCCGCGGCGGCGGATCGACGGCAGCGAGACCGGGCGCATCGCGCTCTACCACGCCCTCGCCCACATCGAACTCAATGCCGTCGATCTCGCCTGGGACATCATCGCGCGCTTTACCGGCCCCCGCTTCGCCGGCCCCCGCTTTACCGGCCCCCGCTTCACCGGCGAGGCGCCCCCGCGCGGCTTCTACGACGACTGGGTCAAGGTCGCCGACGACGAAGCGCGCCACTTCGCGCTGCTGGCCCGACGCCTGGCCGCGCTCGGCGCCGGCTACGGCGATCTGCCGGCCCACGACGGCCTCTGGGAGGCGGCGGAGGCCACCGCCCACGACCTGCTCGCACGCCTGGCCGTGGTGCCGCTGGTGCTCGAGGCGCGCGGTCTCGACGTGACCCCGGGCCTGATCGCCAAGCTCGCCGCCGCCGGAGATC
>CAXMQD010000043.1:0-2117 GCA_964194965.1 uncultured Acidimicrobiia bacterium
CCCGCCAAGCGCGCGATCCAGCCCGCGAAGAGCAGCATGGCGAGGGCCGGCATGGCGGCGTTGAGCCCGATCAAGGTCGCGTCGACGCCGTCACGTTCCAGGATCAGCGCGACCAGGGGCGTCAGGACCCCGAGGTTGACCCCGACCCCGAAGGTGCTGGCGATAATCGCCGCCAGGCTGGCGCGGCGCGCCCGCGGGCTCAGCCCGGCTCCGTCTGTCGGTTCCATATCCATGAACCTGATACCCCCGATCACAGGACCATGGCATCACCGCTTCCACCTCGACAAGTGCCGGCCGGCGTGCCAGGAATCAGCGAACGACGCCACGGCCAACGCCGGGTTCGAGCCAGCGGGAGGTTCCATCATGTCCGACGATATCGCGCTTCTTTCGGCCGCCGAGCTGATCGCCGGCTACCGCGACGGCAGCCTCTCCCCGGTGGCGGCGACCGAGGCCGCGCTGGCGCGCATCGAAGCCCACAGTGGGAAGTATAATGCTTTCCGCCTGGTCGATGCCGAGGGCGCGCTGGCGGCGGCGCGGGAATCCGAGGAACGCTGGCACATCAAGGCGCCGCGCGGCCGGGTCGACGGCGTCCCGACTTCGATCAAGGACATCCTGCTGACCAAGGGCTGGTCGACCCCGCGCGGCTCCAAGACAGTCGATTTGGACCAGCCCTGGGTGGAAGACGCGCCCTGCGTCGCCCGCCTGCGGGAGCACGGCGCGGTGCTGCTCGGCAAGACCACGACGCCGGAGTTCGGTTGGAAGGGCCTGACCGACAGCCCGCTGACCGGCATCACCCGTAACCCTTGGGACCCGGAGCGGACCCCCGGCGGCTCCAGCGGCGGCGGCGCGGTCGCGGTGGCGACCGGCATGGGGGCACTGGCGATCGGCACCGATGGCGGCGGCTCGATCCGCATCCCGGCCGGATTCACCGGCATCTTCGGCCTCAAACCGAGCGGCGGCCGGGTGCCGGCCTATCCCCTGAGCCCCTTTGGGACACTCGCCCACGTCGGGCCCATGACCCGCACGGTGACCGATGCGGCGATCCTGCTGAGCGTCATATCCGAGCCGGACCCGCGCGACTGGTACGCCTTGCCGACCCAGGGCGCGGGCACGGCGGCGGACTACACCATCGGCCTCGACGACGGCATCGCGGGCCTCCGGATCGGGTTCAGCCCGAGCCTCGGCGGCCACCCGGTCGACCCGGAGATCGCGGCCCTGGTCGCCACGGCCGCCGGGCGCTTCGAGGAGGTCGGGGCCACGGTCGAGGAGACCGACCCGGGACTCGTCGACTGCGCCCTCGCTTTCCGCAAACATTGGTACGCCGGCGCGGCCGCCCTGCTCGAAAGCTTCACCGAAGCCCAAAAGGCGCTCATGGACCCGGGCCTGGTGGAGATCGCGGCGGAGGGCGCGGGGTATTCCGCGCTTGATTTCCTAGCGGCGGTGAAACTGCGCGAGGCGGTCGGCGTGGCCATGAACCGGTTCCACGAAACCTATGATCTGTTGCTGACCCCAAGCCTGCCGATCCCAGCCTTCGAGGCGGGCCTCGAAGTGCCACGGGACAGCGGCATGGAGCGCTGGCCCGACTGGACACCGTTTTCCTACCCCTTCAATCTGACCCGGCAGCCGGCCGCGAGCGTCCCTTGCGGCTTGACCTCCGAGGGCCTGCCAGCCGGTCTGCAGATCGTCGGCCCGTCCTATGCCGACGCCCTCGTCCTGCGCGCCGCGCGCGCCTACGAGCGGCTACAACCCTTTGAAATGCCGGAAACTTAACCGCTTTCGGCGAGGGAGTGCTTAACACTTCCGTGACGGATTTCGTTTAAATTTGGAGAATCTGTTACGCTCCCCGGACCCCTGCGCCGGGGCTTGTGCCGCGTGCCCGCCTGCGCCAAGTCTATAAGCGTGGCACCTGGCGCCGGAAACCGAGCCGACGTCGCGACCGCCCAAAGGAATTTTCACCGAAGGTGACAGCCATGCAAACATCCGTGGTTATCGCGGGTTACGCCCGCTCCCCGTTCCACTTCGCCAAGAAGGGCGAGCTCACCAAGGTGCGGCCCGACGAGATGGCGGCCCAGGTGGTGCGCGGCCTGCTCGACAAGACCGGCGTCGATCCCGCCGAC
>CAXMQD010000044.1:0-4494 GCA_964194965.1 uncultured Acidimicrobiia bacterium
CCAGAACGATACGCCGTACTTCACCACCAGGATGGCCGAGACGTAACCGCCCATCAGCGCGTAGGCGCCCTGGCCGATGTTGATGCGTCCGATGTAGAAGGTCAGCCAGACACCGCCGCTGGCGATACTGAGCAGCGCGACCGAGGTCAGCGTATAATAAAGGTCCCAACGTTCGCTAATCGTGATGAAGACCGGGATGACGATCAGGACCACGGCGAGAAACGCCGCCACTCCCACGACTTTGGTGGTTCGCGTCACGGCCCATCACCCCCAGGGCTTGCCCATCAGGCCCTGCGGCCGGATGCTCAAGAACACCATCAAGGAGGCGAAGATCATCAAATAGGTGATATCGCCATAGGAATGCAGGACCGAGAGGCCGACCGATTCCATCATCCCGAGGATGAATCCACCGGCGATCGCGCCCGAGATGACCCCGGCGCCGCCGATCATCACCATCATGAAGGCCTTGATGGAAATCGGGCCGCCGATGCCGGAATTGACGCCAGTAATGGTGACCAGAAGCCCGCCCACGACCCCGGCGAGCATGGCGCCCAACGCGAAGCCGATCATCGAGTAGCGGTCGACGTTGACCCCCATCAGCTGCGCCGCGACGCGATCCTGGGCCAGCGCCCGCAGGGCGCGCCCGGTCTTGCTGTACTGCATGTAGAGAACGAACGTGGCGATGGAGATTATGGCCAGAATGCCGATCAATATCCGATCGTAGGGCATGATCAACCGGAAATCCCAATTGAAAACGCCGTCGACGATTTTCGGTACGCCGCGCTGCTTTTCGCCGAAAACCAGGAGGATGACCGCATCCAGGAAAAATGCGATGCCGGCCGCCAATAGCATGGTGCTCTCTTCGCGGACGCTGCGCTTGATTACGGTCCGGAACAGGAACCGTTCGATCAATGCGCCGACGACGGCCAGGGTTACCGCCGCCGCAAACAGGGCCACGACGAACGGCAGTCCCAACTGTCCGTAAATCGTGTAGGTCACGAACCCGCCGATCACGTAGAGCTGGCCGTGAGCGAAGTTCAGGATATTCATGAGGGCGAAGATCAGGGTCAAGCCCAGCGCAATCAGAGCGTACTGAGCACCGAGATAGAGCCCGTTGGCGAGGACTTGTTCCATCGGAAAATCACCCAGACAGAGTGGGGCTCAGGGTCGCGATCCCGAGCCCCACGAGTCAGTCAAGGGAGGTTGCGGTCAATCGACCTCGGCAATGAACAGGGTTTTGAACTTGCCGTCGCGGTATTCGTTGACGACCATCGGCACCGACACCTGGCGTTTCTGGCCGAACGAGGTCGTGCCGACATACCTCAGCACGGCGTCGCCCTTCATATAGGGATTCGGTGCCGAGAAGCTGTCCATGGTCTTCTTGAACTCGCCGACATCATCAATGGCCGCGGGGTTCGCTTTCAAGGTCTCGATGATGTACTCCAGGGCGTAAACCTTGGTGTTGGACTCATCGTTGTATTCGCCGAACATCTTAACGTAGCGATCGATGAATTCCTCCATGGCCTTGGATCGGATTTCCGGCGTCGAAGCGCCACCAACGGAAATGAACCCGTTGGCCAACTCGCCGGCACCCTCTTCCAGCACCTTCGCATCCTGGGCGGTTTCCGTCGAGATGAGCCCGGTATAGCCGAGTTCGCGGGCCGAACGGATCAACAGCGGCGCGTTACCGGGCGCAACGCCCGAGAGCACCAGAAGGTCCGGTTTGGCGCGCAGAACCGGCGTCAGAACCGGCACGAAATCGCGGGTATCGTTCTGGTAGGTGTCCTTGTCGGCAACGACCTCCAACCCCAGGGCCTTGGCGGCGGCGACCCCGCCATCGCGCTGGCTCAACGGATCGGACTCGTTGGCGGCGACAAAGGCGACCGTCTTGACGCCCTTCTGATCGCGCAGATACTTGTAGATCGCCGGGCCGGATTGATAGTTGGCGATCATCCCCAAGACGGCGTTGGATGCCGGCTTCTGGTAGAGGCTCTTGGGGAACGCGTAGGGGAAATACATGATGCTGTTCTTTTCGGCGACCGGGCGCACGGCCGCGGCGCCGTCATCGACGTTCGGGCCGACGACATAGTGGATGCCTTCCTGGGCCATCTTTTCCATGCCGGCGATGGCGCGTTTCGGGTCCTTCTGATCGTCGAAGGTAAGGATCTTGATCGTGTAGGTTTCACCGCCGATCTTCACGCCGCCGGTTTCGTTGATCCAGGCGGCGCGGGTTTGCATGGAGCGCACGTTGGAGGTGCCCCACGCCGCGGCGGGGCCGCTAGTGACGCCGACAAATCCGATCTTGAGCTCCTTGGCGGACGCATCGGCCACGGCCATGGAACCGGCGAGCGCAACGGCGCCGACGATCGCTACGATCGCCGTTCGACGCGAAATGAATGTTGTTTCTGACATATCGTTGTCCTCCCTGATTGCGAACCTGATTGCGAATTGCCATTGCGGGAACTAAGCACCGCAAGGCATTCGACTCTACAAGGCGCCGAATCGGTTCATTCTGTAAGCACGACACCTCATTTTTGATTCGGCAAGATCGATGATAGAGGGGAAATCTAAATTGTCCACAATTTTCTGGAAATCGTTGACAATTTAGCTGTAGACTCTCCCGCAAGGCCGCCGGAATCTTGATTCCACGGCGAATCCCCGGCAAGCGAGGCCCGGCAAGCCAGGACTGGGCACGAAAGCACGAAGAAAGGTGGATAGGCGATGAAAGCGGTTGCCGCGGCGACGAAGCTTCCCATGGACGGCAATGGAGCCGAAGGCCGGGTCTACGATCAAATCCACAAGGCGATCGTCGAACGCCGGCTCGAGCCCGGCACGAAACTGGGCGAGGAAGCGCTGCGCGAGATTTACGGCGTCTCCCGCGCGCAGATCCGCCGCGTTCTAGTAGACCTGTCCCATGCCAAGGTCGTCGAACTCCGGCCCAATCGCGGCGCCTATGTGGCACAGCCTTCGGTTCGCGAGGCCCGCCATGTCTTCGAGGCGCGGCGGGCGATCGAGGCGGCCATCGTCGAACGCGCCGTTGGCCGCGTGACCGAGGCCAACCTGGGCAAGCTGCGGGAAATCATCGATGCCGACCGGGAGGCATTGCGCCGCGGCGATGGCGAGACTTCGATTAAACTCTCGGGCGAGTTCCACCTTTGCCTCGGCGAGATCGCGGGGAACCAAGTTTTGTCGGAAATTCTCGATGAGCTGGTCTCGCGAAGCTCCTTGATCATCGCGACCTACGGCCAAGCCAAACAGTCGGATTGTTCCGCCGAGGAACACGGCAAGCTCACCGAAGCCCTGCGGGACGGCGACGTGGAAAAGGCGGTCGCCACGATGGCCGCGCACCTTAGCCACATCGAAAGCCTGCTAAATCTCACGTCGGACGAACTTGGCGACCAGGCGGATCTGAGGTCGATCCTGCTCGGGGAATCGGCAGGCTGACCGAAATCTCCGCCGGAGCGGCCGCGGATCGCCACGCGGAGCACAACGAGGCGTCGCGCCTCGGGGGAGGTCATCGATGAAGTTCCAGTTGGCCATCAACATGGAGCGCGTGACACCCGGCATCGGCATGCGCGACGTCGCGCGCCATACTCTGGAGATGGTGCAGATGGCCGACGCCGGCGGCTTCAACATCGCCTGGGCCGCCGAGCATCACGCCCTGGAGATGACCATCGCGCCCAATCCCTTCCAGATCCTCACCTGGTGGGCCGCGCACACCGATCGCATCCGGCTCGGTACGGCCGTGGTGGTCGCGCCCTACTGGCACCCGATCGACGTTGCCGGCGAGGCCGCCTTGTTGGATCTCTACAGCGGCGGGCGGCTGGAGTTCGGCATCGGCTCGGGGGCCTACCAACGTGAGTTCGACCGCATGCGTCCTGGCCTGAAACAGGGCGACGGCTGGCGCTATATGCAGGAGATGCTGCCGGTGGTTCAGGCGTTGTGGCGGGGCGACACCGAACACGCCGGCGAGTTCTGGTCGTTTCCGACCGCGACCTCCGTGCCCAAACCACTGCAACAGCCGCACCCGCCGATCTGGGTCGCCGCGCGCGCGCCGGTCACTTACGACTTCGCGGTCAAGCACGGCCTCAACATAATGTCGTGGCCCCTGGCCCGGCCCATGTCGGAGGCGGAACTCTACAAATCCCGGCTCGACCAGGCCATGGCCGAAAATCCGGGCTGCGGCCGTCCGGTCTTCGCGATGATGCGTCACACCTGCGTCTACGATTCCGCGGCGGACTGGGAGGTCCCGGTCACGGCGGCGCAGCGTCAATTGAGCCAGTTCGAGAACCTGTTCAAGAACATGGGTGACGTGGAAGACGGTTTTCCCAAGGCGATCGACTTCGCGGAACTGGAAAATCGCGACGAATACGATCCGAGGATGCTGCACGACAACCTGATGTTCGGGACCCCGGACCAGGTCATCGCCAAGCTGAAACTATACGCCGGGCTCGGAGTCGACGAATTCACCTACTACGCCAGCCTCGGCCTCGG
>CAXMQD010000045.1:0-5408 GCA_964194965.1 uncultured Acidimicrobiia bacterium
ATACAGGATCGCGTTGACCACCTCGCGCAAATCCGTCGTTCGTGGTCGTCCGACCGTCTTGGCCGGCGGCATATGGGGTTCGATCAAGTTCCATTCCGCGCAGCTCAGGTCGCTTGCATAGCGCAGCCCGTGACGCTCATACTTCGGGCGAGTGATTTCGGTCCACATGTTGCGTCTCCGGTGATTGTATCCACAACCATCGAATCACAACCGACTGAAATCACTCAACTCTTTTCGGGCCAGACACTAAGCGGAATTTGCGCTAGACGACAGAGACCGCGATCTCGGCGATGCCGTCGATGCCGCCGGTGACTTTGTCGCCGGGATTGACGGATCCGACCCCGGCCGGTGTCCCGGTCATGATCAGATCGCCCGGAACCAGTTCGAACAATGTGGTCAGGTGGGCGATCGATTCCGATACGTTCCAAATTTGCTGCGCGAGATCGCCGTCCTGACGAATCTCGTCATTGACAGCCAGCCAGATGCGGCCGCTATCCGGATGACCTATATCGGCGGTGGGGACGATCGCCGAACAGGGCGCTGCGCGATCGAAAGACTTTCCGGCCTCCCAGGGGCGGCGCATTTCCTTAGCCACGCCTTGCAGGTCGCGCCGCGTCATATCGATGCCGGCGGTATAACCGTAGACGTGATCGAGCGCGTTCTCCGCCTTGATCTCCTTGCCGCGGGTGCCGATCGCGACGACCAACTCGATCTCGTGATGGGTTTTTTCGGACTTCGGGGGGTAGGGAAACTCGCCGCCATTTTCGAGGATCGCATCGGTCGGCTTCTGAAAGAAAAACGGCGGCTCGCGCTCGTCGGCGCCCGCGGTCTCCCGGATGTGGTCCAGGTAGTTGCGGCCGACGCAGTAGATTCGGCGCACCGGAAACCGTTTCTCGTTGCCAACGATCGGCAGTGAAACCTGCTCGAGGGGAAAGATGAAGTTCAATTTAGCTCTCCTTGCCGATTTTTTTGATGGCCGTAAGGTTTGGTTGCGGATCCGCTTTCCGGCGTTGCCGGATCATTCGCGGGACCCGGCGTAGTATTCGACGCGCTGCTCGACCAGTCCGATGAGCGACGACAGCCCAAGCGCGAAGGCGAACAGTATCAAAGTCAACGCCCAGAATTCCTCCAGCAGGAAACTGCGAGAGTAACGCGAGAACATCGCCCCAAGACCGACGACGGCGATCAGCATCTGGCCGATCACGACGCCCTTGACCGCACGAATGAGACCCATGCGGACGCCTGCCAGAATTTCCGGCAGAGCCGCCCAGAACAGGATCTTGGTATAGATCTGCCAACGGTTGGCGCCGAATGTGAGCCCCATCTCAGAGAGCGAGGGGTTGATATGGCGGACGCCCGCGTAGGTGTCCAAGGTAATGATCCAGACCGCGAACAGGAAAGTGGTGACGACGATCGTCAACATTCCGAACCCGAATAGCAGCATTATGACCGGCACCAATGACGAAAGCGGCGCGCTGGCGAAGATATTGACCCACATGCCGAGCAGCTTGTTGGCGGTTTCGACCCGGCCCATCAGGAAGCCCATGGCAACGCCGACGATGATGGCAAAGAACATACCCATGGAGAAGGCGTACAACGAGAACAGGGCAGCCTCATGGAAGTTGTTCTGACCGAGAATCTTGAACAACTTGAAAATGACTCCGGTTCCATCCTCCCCGAACAACGGCGGGAAGATGAACACCGATTTCGTACGGCCAACGATCTCCCAGAGCGCGCACCAGATGAGCAGCGAGAAGGCCGCCGGAATTCGGATGCCGAAAACCGTCACCCTTCCATCCTCTCGTCATCCAGATATTTCTTCAACGTGGTCCAGATGTCTTCGACCGTGTCCAAGAAATCTTTTTCGCGGCGGATCTCGTCGGAAGTCAGGCCCTGGCGATCGATCTCCATCGTGACGATCCGGTTGATGCGGCCGGGCCTGGGCGACAGCAGCACGATGCGGTCGGACACATAGACCGCTTCTTCGATACTGTGGGTGACGAAAATAACGGTCTTGTTTTCCTTTGCCAGCAGCCGCAGCAGCTCCTCCTGAAACAGCCGCCGGGTTTGTTCGTCGACAGCGGAGAACGGCTCGTCCATCAACAGCACCTGGGCGTCGACGCAGAGCGCGCGAGCCAGGCCGACGCGCTGGCGCATACCGCCCGAAAGCTCGTGCGGGTAGGAATGTTCGAAACCCGCCAGTCCGACTTTTTCGACGCTGGCGCGCGCGACCTTCTCCCGCTCGACCTTGTCCCGGCCTTGCAGTTCAAGACCGAAGGCGACGTTGCGCAAGACCGTGGCCCAGGGCAGCAGCGCGAAGTCCTGGAACACAAAGGCGCGTTCGGGCCCGGGACCGAAAACCCTGACGCCGTCGATCCAGACCTCGCCCGCGGTCGGTTCCAACAGCCCGGCGATGATCTTCAACAGCGTGGTTTTTCCGCAGCCGGACGGGCCCAGAAGGGTCGTCATCTTGCCGGTGGGAAATTCGAGATCAAGCCCTTCCAGTGCGACCGTACCACCTGGATAAATCATGCCGATGTTCTTGACCTCGACGATGGAGCCCGAGGGCGCATTCGAGGTCTTGGCGGCGGAATCTGGTTCCATGATCGCGGACATCAGGCGTCTTTCCTCTTTTTGCGCTCGGGACGGAAGAAGGCGACTTCCGCGCGCTCCAGCAGGCCGACGCTGACCGCTGCGAACAATATGATCGAGAAGATCGCGGCATACATATCGGCGTATTCCGCGACCGATCGGTGATAGGTGATCAGATCGCCGATGCCGGTCGGCGTGATCAGTAACTCGGCCAAAATGACACCTATAAATCCAGCGGCAATGCCCAGGCGCAGGCCGGCAAAAATCATCGGGCTGGCGTCCGGAATGATAACCTTGGTGATCTGCTGCAGCCGGGTTCCCTGAAACGATTGGCACATCTGGATCAGGGATGTATTGGCATTTTGCACAGCCTTATAGGAATTGAGAACGATGATCGGGGTCGCCAGGATGATGACCGTGCAGACCTTGGCCGCCAGGCCGATGCCATAGGCGAAGGTGACCAGCGGGATCAGGGCAACCATGGGCGCCGCCTGCATGACCACGAATATCGGTTCGCCAATCCACTGGAAGCCGCGCGACAGCCCCATGGTGATGCCGAATATGACGCCGAAAGTGGCGGAAATTCCGACCCCGACCACCAGCGGTTTCAAGGTCTCGGCATAGGCGGCGAGCATGCGGCCGTCAATGGTCATCTGACCCAGCGCCGTCATCGTCTCCATGAAGGAGGGAAAGGCGACGCTGATCGGGATTCGGCCGGCGATCTCCCAAGCGCCGAACAGCATGCATATAGAAAGCAAGCGCCAAATAAAGGTGTCCGACACGGCGAATTTCGTACTGGACGATGGTTGCTTGGCTACGGCTATGGACACGGCGGTATGAACCTATCGCGAGGGATATATCTGGCGCTGGACAGTGTCCAGCCCTTGCGTGCGATGGCCGGCCCTCGGAACCAAACGGTGTCGCCGAGGGCCGGCCGGAAGCAATATCAACTGATACGCAAAAACCCAGGCCGTTCTTACATGCGGCCCAGCTTGTCGAGCGCCTTGTCAAGTGGCGCCAAGTGCCAGAAGTCCTCGACCTTGAGCTTGGAGATGTCGCCTTGGATCGTGCCGGCGAAACCATAGAACTCGAAGTCGCCCAGGACCGCCTTCTCGCCACCGCCATTGGGGTCGAAAATGCCGGTATCGACGGCTTCCACATAGTAACCATCGATCTCGGCCACGTCTTCGGCCGGCATATCGGGAAGCAGGTTGTATTGCTTGCGGGCTTCCGAGATGTAGAGCGGGTTCTTGTTCACGTCACGCCAGACCTGGACCAGCTCTTCCAACAGGATGTTGACGGCTTCCTGGTTGTTGTTGAGGAAGTCCATGTTGGCGTAGAGCGCCTCGTCGCTGCCGTCGATCTTCGGCAACGGCAGCAAGGCAAACTTGCCCTCACCCTTTTTCAGCAACAACGTGCGCCGCTCAGCGTCGACGATGGTCGCATTGATGCGGCCCTGTAGCATGGCGCCGGCGCGAACCGCCGAACCCGGAACATAGCTCATGGACGAATACGTGATGCCGTTCTTGGACGCCATCAGGTTCATGATCGCCTCGGTGCCGGAACCGCGCGCGTGGGTGTACATGGGCTGTCCGTCCAGGTCTTTCCAAGTCTTATAAACTTCCGTGTTGACGATCGGGAAGAATGCCAGCTTGCTCAACTGGAAGAACATACGGATCGGCGCCTTGACCTTCTGGATCAAAGCATAAGGGGTGCCAACGCCGATGTCGGCCTGGCCCGTGACGATCGCTTGCGAGGCGATGTCTTCCGACTGCAGAAAACTGACTTTGACCTTGACGCCACGCGCTTCGGCGCGCTTGACGGCGGTCAGGAAATTCAACATGTCGGACCCCGGAATGTCGCCGAACGCCACATGCATCTCACCCATTTCCGCTGCTTTTGCAGGCGCGCCGGACAGTCCGAGCGCGATTGCCAATACGGCGGTCAGGAATAACGCCTTCACTTTCAACGAAACCAACATCTCCCACCTCCCTCGTATGGTTGGACGTTGCGAGATGCGCCCCCGGCCAATTGTGCTGAGGTCGGTATCTCGAACCAATTTGGCAATGGTATTTGTTAACCGGATACCGAGTCAACCTTTACAAGGCATTTCATATGGATTAGAAGCATCAAATACGCAACCAATATGGACATTGGTGCAAAAAATGCCCATAGAGATCGAGTCTGAAAGCGACACGGAAAACCTGGGCGCCGCCGGGCGGTTGAAGGCCTATCTCGCCGACAGCAACCTGGAACTCAATAGCCGCCTGCCGCCGGAGCGCACACTATCGCGCCAGCTCGGCGTTTCGCGCAGCCTGCTTAGGAAGGCGCTCGCCGAACTGGAGGCCGAAGGGCAAATCTGGCGCCACGTGGGGCGCGGCACCTTCATCGGTTCGCGGCCGCTGGAAAGCGCCAATGGCATCGACTACATCAGCAGCCACACCACGCCGCGCGAGCTGATGGAGGCCCGGCTTCTGATCGAGCCCGGCCTGACGCGGCTGGCGGCGAGCCATGCCACCAACGCCGATATTCGCGAGATCAAGAATTGCATCCGCAAATCCAGATCGGCCACCGACTGGCGCGTTTACGAGATCTGGGACATCAACCTGCACCGGACGATCGCCGCCGCCGCCCACAACACCTGCCTGATGGCGCTGTTCGATACCCTCAATGCGGTCAAGCGCTCCGTGGTTTGGACCAGGCCGCGCGCAGTGCCCTTGGCGAGACGGCACGATCACCACAGCTTCGCGGAACACGATGCGATCTTCAGCGCCATCATCGAGCGCGATCCGGTGCGCGCCGAGGGGGCCATGCGC
>CAXMQD010000046.1:0-10139 GCA_964194965.1 uncultured Acidimicrobiia bacterium
GCTGCTCGACGCCATGACCGAGGCCTTCGGGGCGCGCGGGCTCGACAAGTTGGTGGCCGCCCGAACCACGGCCCAGCGCGCCGCCTACGGCGCGCGCATCCAGCCGCGCTGGCCGCTCAAGCGGCGCGTCGAGGCGCTGGCGAAAATCCGCGCCGAGGAGGGCTACATGGCCGAAACGCGCCCTGGCGGTCCGGATGACGGGCCCAACGGGGGACGCGGCGTTTATCTGCTGGTCGAAAACCACTGCCCGATCTGCGCCGCCGCCCGGGCCTGCCGCGGCCTGTGTCAGCGCGAACTCGAACTGTTCCAGGAGGTGCTGGGCCCGGATGTCGAGGTCGAGCGCCTCGACCACCTGCTGAGCGGCGCACGCCGCTGCAGCTACCGCATCCGCCGCGCCCCGGCGCGTTGAGCGGGGGCCGGAAATCCAAGCGGCCTCAATAGCACAGTCCTTAGTCCACTTCTCTCAATTCTTCATATGAGAGCATCACGTGCTCCTGGAATGCTGGCCTGACGCTCAACATATCGTAGTAACGCCGAACGTGCGGATGCTTGGTGCGTTCAATATCGATATCGTAGTAGCGGAATAGGCAGTGTCCGAACTGTATATCGGCAAGTGTCAAATGCTCCCCCACGAGATACGGGATTGTCGCGAGCCGCGTCTCTGCAATGTCGAGAAATTTGTCCAAATTGCCCAGCGCGTCGGCAATGGCAACAGGATCTTGCTGGGAAGGCGGCGTTCGAACGACCTTCCAGAACACCGGACTCGTAAAATTTTGCGCAACGTTTATTTTCGACCACTCCGTCCATTTGTCGACATTGGCTCGCGCAACAGGTTCCGCGGGCCAGAATCTATCGGGGCCGTAGCTATTGGCGAGATAACGCAAGATCGCGCCGGTCTCCCACAATGGCGGATTGTCGCCGTCCCGCAATGTGGGAACCGTGCCATTCGGATTCATTGACCGATACACTGGGGTATCGACGAGCCCGTAGATAAAACCAGCGTCGATACGCTCGTAGGCGAGTTTCAATTCCCCGATACACCACATCAAGGCCTGAACGTTGGACGAGGATTTGCGCCCCCAGATTTTAAGCAGAGCCATTCTTCCCTCGATATTCGGCATTGTTCCCCATTCGCACTCGGTTGAATGAGGTTGCGCAGGGGTCGCTCTGGCGCCCGCCGCACCGCTTGGAAACATGCAGAAAAGTAAGCGCCTGGCGGTGCCGCGGCAAGTCTGATGCCACGCCACTTCTTGGCACCCAAAGGGTTTAAGGATTGCTAGTTCGAAATGTCCGAAAAAATAGGAGACACCCCACCATATCCACCTCAATCCGGTTATCAGATCAAGATTTGACCGCCGTTGACGTGCAGGGTCTGACCGGTGATCTGGCGCGATTCCTCGGTTGCCAGGAACACCGCCGCATCGGCGATTTCCTCCGCCCGGGTGATACGGCCGAGCGGGACCGCCGCGCCGACCGCTGCGATCTCGGCCTCGGTCATGCCATCGCGCGGCTGGGCGGTGTCGGTCAACCCCGGCGCGATGGCGTTGACCCGAATTCCGTGGGGCGCCAGGGCCAGGGCCATGCTGCGGGTCATACCGATTAGGCCGGCTTTGCTGGCGCCATAATGCACGCCTTTGGCGGGGCCGCTGTGCGCGGCCATCGAGGTGATGTTGACGATCGCGCCGGGCGCGCCACGCGCGACCATGGCCCTGGCCGCCGCGCGCGCGCCGAGGAACGCGCCCTTGAGGTTGACATCGAGCACCCGGTCCCACTGGTCCTCGGTCATGTCGAGAAAGCCGACCCGCGGGAAGATGCCGGCGTTGTTGACCAGCAGGTCGACACCGCCGAAAGCTTCCGCCGCGGCGATCATGGCCGCGACGTCGTCGGCCCGGGCGACGTCGCCCGGCACCGCCACGGCCCGGCCGCCGGCGCCGCAAATCTCGGCGGCGATAGCCTCGGCGGCCTCGGCATCGTCGAGGTAGTTGATCACCACTCCGGCACCTTCGCGGCCATAAGCCCGCGCGATCGCCGCGCCGATACCCTGCTGCGCGCCGGTCACCACCGCGACCCTGTCCCTCAAGCGCATCTCGTCACCTCCCCGTTCCATGCCGCGCCAGCCTCCGAAGGCAAGATTATAACAAAACCCGGACCCGGGCGCGCAGTTCGGGCAGCAATTCCGCCTCGAACCAGGGATTGCGTTTGAGCCAGCCGGTGTTGCGCCAGCTCGGGTGCGGCAACGGCAGGGTGGCCGGCCCGTAGTCGGTCCAGGCACGCACGGTCTCGGTCAGGGTGCCGCGCCGCTTGGCGCCTCCCTTGGCGCCCCCCCTGGCGCCCCCCTTGGCACCCAGATAGCGGCGCTGGGCGTAGAGCCCGACCAGCAGGGTCAACTCGATCGCGGGCAGCGCCGCCAACAGTGGTGGGTGCCACAGCGGCGCGCATTCGGGCCGGGGCGGATTGTCGCCGCCGCGCGGGTCCCGCCCCGGGTAGCAGAAGCCCATCGGCATGATGGCGATCCGGTCCTGGTCGAAGAAGGTCTCCCGGTCCACGGCCAGCCAGGCGCGCAGGCGCTCGCCCGAGGGGTCGTTCCAGGGGATGCCGGTCTCGTGCACCCGGGTGCCCGGCGCCTGACCCACGATCAGCAGCCGCGCCGTGGCCCGCGCGCGCACGATCGGCCGGGGGCCGAGTGGCAGATCGGCCGCGCAGACCCGGCAGGCACGGGCGTCGCGCAGCACCCGGTCCAGTTCGCGTTCCGTGGAATTCCGGGCCGTCATGATTTCTCGCCCAGGCCGTCCCGGAGAATTCGCGCCACGAACTCGGGCACGATCCGGCCGGCCGGCCCGTAGTGGCGCTCGGCGAACAGGCTGTGCCCCTCGGAGGGCTCCAGGTTGAGCTCCACGGTGTGCGCGCGACCGGCCATGCGCGCCTCCTGAACGAAGCCGGCTGCCGGGTAGACGCTGCCGGAAGTGCCGATCGAGACGAACAGGTCGCAGGCCTCGAGGGCGGTCAAGATGCGGTCCATCTGCATGGGCATTTCGCCGAACCATACCACGTCGACCCGCAAGGCCTCGGCCTGGCCGCAGGTCGGGCAGGGTGTCTCCATAACGATGTCCGCGGACCAGGGTCCGGCGACGCCACAACGCTGGCAGCGCGCCGAAAGGATCTCGCCGTGCATGTGGACCAGGTTCTTGGAGCCCGCGCGCTCGTGCAGGTTATCGATGTTCTGGGTAACCAAGAGCACCTCGCCGGGCCAATCCGCCTCGAGCCGTGCCAGCGCGCCGTGCGCGGGATTTGGACCGACATCGCCGGACAGCAGCGCGCGGCGGCGCGCATTGTAGAATTCGTGGACCCGCACCGGATCGCGTTCGAAGGCCTCGGGGGTGGCCACGTCTTCGAGGCGCACCTGGGACCAGATACCGTCCGGATCGCGGAAAGTATGCAGGCCCGACTCCCGGGAAATGCCGGCACCGGTCAGAATCAATATCTTGCGCGCGGAGGTTTGCGGCATGACGCGGGCGATGATAGACGAGGCGGGCTCGGCGAGATAGGCCCGGGCACGGCCCGGACGCGAAAACATGGGAGACGTGGTGGTGAGCGAGATCGGCGTCCTGTTCGTCTGCACCGGCAACATTTGCCGTTCGCCGACCGCCGAGGGCGTGGCGCGCAAGCTCTTGACCGAAGCTGGATTGGGGGCGCGGGTCACGGTCGATTCGGCCGGGCTCGAGGGCTGGCACGCCGGCGACCCGCCGGACCCGCGCGCCATCGCCTGCGCGGCCGCGCGCGGTTACGACCTGGCGCCACAGCGCGCGCGCCGGTTCGACCGCGCCGACTTCGGACGCTTCGCGCTGATTCTCGGTATGGACCGGGGCCACGTGAATGCGCTGCGCGGGCTCCGGAGCAAGAAATCCACCGGCCAGGTCCGCCTGTTCCTGGACTTCCTGCCCGCCGGGGATCCGCGATACGGACGCGACGTGCCCGACCCCTACTACGGCGACATGAGCGACTACGAGATCAGTCTCGATCTCATCGAACTCGGCACCCCAAATCTGATCGACAGCCTGAAGCGCGATCACCTGTGACCGGACAAGCGGCCCAGACGCCGAGCTTCGGCGATAACATCGAGGCGGCGACCGGACAGCGCCCCGCGCGGATCGGACGGCTTACCGGCGGCTGTGTCGGCGAGACCTACAAGGTCGCGCTCGATGACGGCGCGGTTTTAGTGGCCAAGGTATCGGAAACCGGCGGCCTGGCGGTCGAGGGTTTCATGCTGGGCTATTTGAAGGCGCACAGCGAACTGCCGGTACCCGAGGTCCTGCACGCCGCCGACACACTGTTGTTGTTGGAGTTCATCGAAACCTCCGGTGGACTGAGTGCCGGGGCCGAGGCCGAGGCCGCCGAACTGCTCGCCGCGTTGCACGGAATCGGCGCCGAGAACTTCGGCTTCGAGGGCAATACCGCGATCGGCGGGCTGCCGCAGCCCAATCCCTGGACGCCGCGTTGGCGCGACTTCTTCCGCGACCAGCGCCTCCTTTACATGGGGCGCTTGGCGCTCGATCGCGGCAACCTGATCGGGGCGACCTTCGCCCGCCTGGAGAAGCTCTGCGGCCGAATCGAGGACTACATCGAGGAGCCGGACAAACCCGCGCTCATTCACGGCGACTGCTGGGGTGGCAACGTGCTGACCCGGGATGGCCGCATCGCGGCCTTCGTCGATCCGGCGATCTATTACGCCCATCCAGAGATCGAATTGGCGTTCTCAACCCTGTTCTCGACCTTCGGTCCGGCCTTCTTCGAACGTTACCGGGAGCTGCGGCCGATCGCACCCGGATTCTTCGAGGCGCGCCGCGACATCTACAACCTCTATCCGCTGCTGGTTCACTCGGCGCTGTTCGGCGGCCAATATCCGGATCAGGTCGATCGCATCCTGGCGCGCCATGCCTAATTCGACGGCCCGGAACGGCGCGGCCGGAACCCAAGACCGGATCGGCCTGGGCATTGCCGGCATCCTGATCGGCATGTTCGCCATGTCGATCATGGACGCGCTCGCCAAGTGGCTGGGCGAGGGCTACCCGATCGCCGAGTTGGTGTTCTTTCGTTACGTCTTCGCACTACCGCCGGCGCTGTTCATCCTTTGGCAGCAGCGCGGTGGGCGGGCCTCCTTGGCGCTACGTTGGAAGACCGGCCACATCCTGCGCGCGATCTTCGCGCTCGGCGCCACCTACACCTTCTTCCTGGGCTTGCGCTACCTGCCACTGGCCGAGGCTATCTCGATCTCTTTCTCCGCGCCGCTCCTGGTCACCGCGCTTTCGGTGCCTATCCTGGGCGAGCGTGTCGGCCCGCGCCGCTGGGCGGCGGTGGTGGTCGGGTTCGTCGGGGTCCTGGTCATGACCCGGCCGGGCGCCGGGGCGTTTCGGCCGGAGGCGCTCTACATCCTGGCGGCGGCGCTATGTTATGCGCTCACCATGCTGGTGACCCGGCGCCTGGCGCGCAGCGACACCACCCCCGCCATCATGCTGAGCAACATCTGCATCTCGATCCCACTTTGCGCCCTGGCCCTGCCCTTCGGCTGGCGCACGCCCGGTGCCGTGGATTTTCTGCTCTTGGCGCTGCTGGGCCTGGTCGGCGGCATCGGCATGTATTTCATGACCCAAGCCTACCGTTACGCCCCGGCGGCGGTGATCGCGCCGTTCGACTACACGGCGCTGCTCTGGGGCACGTTGTTTGGTTGGCTGGTATGGCAGGAGCTACCGGGCACCAACGTTTGGCTCGGCGCCGCCATCGTCGTCGCCAGCGGACTCTACATCGTCCACCGCGAGACGCGTGTGCGAACTTCCCCGGGCGCGGCGGATTAGAACAGCCGGCCGCCGCGGCGGCCGCGCTTTTCCATGTACTGCTGGTGATAATCCTCGGCCAAGTAGAAGATATCGGCGGGCGCGATCTCGGTGACGATCTCCCCTAATTTGGGGTTAGCGGCGGCAAGGCGCGCCACGGACGCCCGCGCCGCGGCGTCTTGCTCGGAATCGTGGGTGAATATCGCCGAGCGGTACTGGCTGCCCACGTCGGGACCCTGGCGGTCGCGCTGGGTCGGATCGTGAACCGCCCAGAACACCTCGAGCAGATCGTCGTATCCGACACGCGCCGGATCGAACGTGACTTCGACCGCCTCCGCGTGGCCGGTCTGGCCGGTGCAGACCATCTCATAGCTCGGATTTAGGGTGTCGCCGCCGGTGTAGCCGACGCGGGTGATGGTGACGCCGGGAACGCGGCGAAATGCCACCTCGACGCCCCAGAAACAGCCCGCGGCAAAGGTTGCTTTGTCCATGATGCGCCTCGTCGTTTCGATCCTGGCGGAGACTAACTCGGATGGCCGGAAAATACCACGGCGGCGATCGAAGCCGCCCGCCTCAGACCGCCGCTTCGCCGCTGGGCGCCAGCGGGTATGACGCCTCGGGCGTGTAAATCGCACCGGTTTGGGCGAGCAGACTGGAAAAGAGCACGAACTCCTGCGCGGTGAAGGGCGTGGCGCAAAAGGCGGCGTGGCACGCCAGGAAATCGTGTAGCCGGTACCCGGGATCGCCCTTGAAGCGGGCGAGGGTCACATGCGGCTTGAACTTGCGCCGCTCGGGCGCGAAGCCGGCCGCCCGCGCCGCTTGCTCGACCTTGCGCCGCAGGCGGTCGAGTTCCGGGCAAGGCGCGATCCCGGCCCAGAGCGCGCGCGACTTGCGGCCCTGCCCGAAGCAGTCGACCCCCGTCAGGGTGACCTCAAAGCGCTCGGCCCGCACCTGGGTCAGCGCGGCGTCGAGATCTTGGGCCTGGACGCCGTCGGCCTCGCCGATGAAACGCAGGGTAAGGTGCAGGTTGTCCGGATCGACCCAGCGCGCCGCCGGCACGCCCTGCTGCAATTCGGACAGGCGCGCGCGCAGATCCTCGGGCAGGGCAATGGCGACGAACAGGCGCATGGTCGCGACTCCGGCTGGTTCGAGCCGCCCGCTTACAGGAACAATGCGAGCACCCCGGTATAGGTATAGAGGCGGTTGTTGAAAATCTCGCCGTTGCCGAAAAAGCCGCTAAGCGGGATCGCGCCCAGCTCCGCTTCGATCAGGCGCAGCTCCTCGGACTCGTCGCCGAACAGGCTCGGCCCCCGGGCGATGCAGGAGAAGTAGAGCGCCGCCTTGGGTGCCGCGCCGGCGCGCGCCTTGACGTCCCGCACCATGCGCTGGAGGTCGGTCAGCGCGGCGTCATGATCGCGGCGGCAAAATTGAATGCGGCGGCCCGCCTCGACCGGCTCGGCCACCGAGATCCGGCCCTGTCCGGGATCGATGCCGGTCAGGTTGCGAACCAAGTAGTCGCCGGTGTCGCTATCGGCGACCGGGAAGGCGGCGAAGATGTAACCGCCGACGCGGCGCAAGTTGTGGGCCAAAAGCTCGCCGATATCTTCCTTGAACACCTCGAGCGCGGGGCGGCCGTCAATCGCCGCGATCACGCCGTCCGCGGCCTCGGTGATGGTGCGCGCCGCCCCGATCAGGGAACAGCCCTGGGTCAAACCGACGGCGACCGGAACCTCGGGCGCGAACAGCACCCCCGACAGCCCGGCCTCGGTAACCCGATCGGCGATTTGATGGAAGGCCCCGCGCGAAGCGGTCATCCCACCGACCAGAAAGCCGGAACTGCGCGCCGCCGCCAAGGCCAAGATCTCCCCGATCGTCTGGTTACGCGGATCGCCGTGCACGACGCCGAACAGACCCTGATGTTGCGTCAGCCAGTCGGCTTGTTGCCCGGCGAAGAGGTCGATCTCGCCGGCGCCGGCCTGGTTGGTAACCGGCGCCATGATCCGGAACGCCGCCTCGGGCAGCGCGGCGGTCAGGACCGACAGCGCGGGGCGATTGTGGTACTCGACGCCGGATGCGGCGACCCCGAAGCCGATATTGCCGACCCAGTGTTCAATGCGGGTGCGCTCGCGCAGGAAGGCGAGCACACTGGGTAGGTCACCGGCCAAGGCATCGGTGGCGTAGAGCAGGCCCAGGTTGGCACCCACGGGCGGTGTCTCAAGGGAGTTCATGCAGGCTTTGACCGCACTGCCCCAATCCTCGCCGGCACCATGGCCGGCCTTGAAAGCGGAAGCCGGCACCGGCGCGCCCTCAGCCACCACTCGCCGCGCCACCGACCGCGCCCTCCGCTTGCGGCCGGCGCTTCTCCAAGGCCTCGATCATCGCGCCCAGGAGCGGCGCCAGGCGCGCCACGATCACCGCGACCCCGGCCGCGTTGGGATGGATGCCGTCGGCCTGGTTGAGCGCCGGGTCCATGGCGACCCCGTCGAGCAGGAAGGGATAGAAGGCGACGCCGTGCGTCTCGGCCAGCTTCGGGAACACCGCGTCGAAGTCGGCGGCGTAGTCGGCGCCCAGGTTGCGCGGCGCCAGCATACCGGCCAGCAGCACCGGTAGGCCCGCCGCCGCGAGCCGGGTCAGGATGGCGTCCAGGTTGTCGTAGGTGCCTGCCGGATCGAGGCCGCGCAGCGCGTCGTTGCCGCCGAGCGCGACCAGTGCGAGGTCGACCCGCCCGGCGCCGAGCGCCCACTCGAGCCGCGCCCGGCCCGAGGCCGTGGTGTCGCCCGAGTTGCCACTGTTGATGACCGCGACCGAATGCCCGCGCGCCTTGAGCGCCGCCTCCAGCCGCTCCGGCAGGGTCTGCCCCGCCGCCAGGCCGTAGCCGTGGATCAGGCTGTCGCCAAAGGCCAGCAACCGGACCTCGCGAGCCGGGCTGGGGGGAGCCGGCTTCGTGCCGGCCCGCGCGAGACCGGGCATCGAGGTCAGAATCAATACCCCGGCGAGGCCGGCGCACAACCAGACGAAGGACAAACGACGTGGCATCGGGAGATGAACCATGGGCTGCTGCAAAGGCTAGCGCGTTCCTGCTTTCGGTAAAACCCCGGCCGCGCCCCCTGGCCACGCCCCCGGGCCACACCATTGACAGGCCCGGTCGCCGCGCCATATCGAATAGACCCGCGCGCCCCGCCCCCAGCACAGCCCCGGAACCTTGTCCGAAGCACCGATGATCGCCCTCGACGACGTGGACCTGACCCTGCCTTCGGCGGCCGGGCCGGTGCACATTCTGCGCGGCGTCTCGCTCGCCATCGTGCGCGGCGAGACGGTCAGCGTGGTTGGGCCCTCGGGCTCGGGCAAATCGTCGATGATGATGATCATCGCCGGGCTCGAGCGCGCCACCGCGGGCCGGGTCACGATCGATGGCGCCGATTTTGCCGCGCTCGACGAGGATGCCCTGGCCCGCTTCCGGCGAGATTCGATCGGCATCGTTTTCCAGGACTACCACTTGGTGCCGACCATGACCGCGCGCGAGAACGTGGCCATCCCGCTCGAACTGGCCGGCCGCGACGATGCTTTCGCGCGCGCCGAAGCGTGCCTCGAATCGGTCGGGCTCGGCCACCGACTGAGTCACTACCCGGGGCAGCTCTCCGGCGGCGAGCAGCAGCGTACCGCCCTGGCCCGGGCCTTCGCCGCCGAGCCGGGACTGATCCTGGCCGACGAGCCGACCGGCAACCTGGATGGAGACACCGGCGCACAGATCATCGATTTGCTGTTCGGCCTGCAGGCCGCCCACGGCACCACCCTGGTGCTGATTACCCACGACTCCAACGTCGCGACTCGCTGCCGGCGGGGACTGCGGATGGTAGACGGCCGAATCGAGGTGGTGGACGCGGCAACGGCCGTGACTGCCGGGGTATGACCGTTTCGGAAGGCGGCGCGACGCCCTATGGACTCGCTCTGCGCCTGGCGCGGCGCGAGTTGCGCGGGGGCTTGCGCGGCTTTCGGGCTTTTCTGGCCAGCTTGGTTCTGGGCATCGGCGCAATCGCGGCGGTCGGGAGCCTGACCGAGTCTCTGCTCGACGGCCTGCGCGGCGACGGCCGGGTGCTGCTCGGCGGCGACTTGGACCTGCGCCTGGCGCACCGCGAGATCACGGCGGAGCAGCGCGCCTGGCTGGAGGCACGCGGGCGCCTGTCCCAAATTACCGCGCTACGCGCCATGGCGCACAAGGATGGGCGGCGCGCGCTGATCGAGCTGCGCGCGGTCGATGACGCCTATCCGCTCTATGGCGCGGTCGAACTCGATCCGGCGCGGCCGCTGGCC
>CAXMQD010000047.1:0-2502 GCA_964194965.1 uncultured Acidimicrobiia bacterium
TCAGCACGTCGACGCGGCCAAAGCGCTCGGCGATCTCGTCGACGGTTGCCGTGCAGGCGGCCCGGTCGCGCACGTCGCAGACATAGCCCAAGTGCCCGGTCCCGATCTCCGCCGCCGCCGCCACCGGGTCGGCCGCCTCGATGTCCAAAATCGCGATCCGCGCGCCGTGTTCGGCGAAGAGCCTCGCCGTCGCCCGCCCGAAACCGTCCGGCGTGCCGGCGCCGGTAATGACGGCGGTACGATCCTGCAAGAGCTTCATCCGCCGTCCCCTGTCGCTGTGTTGTCCCTGCGCTCAGTGTCTCCGCCCAGCGCCGCCTTGCCAAGGCGTGGATCGTCGAGCGCCGCCAAATCACCGAGGGTGACCGGGGCGGGCGGCGGGCGGATCTTGTGGTGGCCGACCTCGGCCGGGGACCGCCCGCGCGCCTCGGCGATCACCGCCGCTACGGTCAGGCCGCAGAGCCGGCCCTGGCACGGCCCCATGCCGCAGCGGGTGAAGGCCTTGGCCTGGTTCGGCCCCTGGCAACCGAGCGCGACCGCCGCGTGCAGCTCGGCCACGGTAACTTCCTCGCAGCGGCAGACCACGACCTCCGGGTCGCGGGGCGCGAGTACTTCGGCGCGCGGCCGGTAGAGCGCGTCGAGAAAATCGCGTAAGCCCGCGAGGCGGGCGCGTGCTCGGCGCGCCGGTGCGGCTAGGCGGTTCCGCGCCGCGGTATCGATTCGCCCCAAGCGACGGGCCGCGTCCAGTGCCGCCAACGTCCCGCTGTGGGGCGCGGCCGCGGCACCTTCGATGCGATTGCAGTCTCCCGCGACCGCGAGACCTTCGACCGAGGTCGCGCCCCAAGGGTCGGCGTCGATGCGCCAGCACCAGCCGCGCGCGTCCCAGGTCGTCTCGCAGCCGGCCGCCAAGGCCGGGTGATGGTTGGGCACCACGCCTTCGTGCAGCAGCAACAGGCGGGTCTCGATCCGCCGCGATCTGCCGGCCGAGACGAATTCCACCGCCTCGACCGTCTCGGCACCCAGCGCCCGCACGTCGTGCACGCCTTTGAAGACCGGCACCCGCGCCGTTTTGAGCGCGCGCTGCCAGGCGAGGCCCTGGCGCAGTGCCGGGAAGTGGCGGAGCAGGCCCGGCAGGCCGGGTAGCGCCCGCACCCGGTTGCCCGGCGGCGTGGTGTCGAGCAGCGCCGCGATGCGCCCGCCGAGCGCCAGCAGTTGGCTGGCGTAGAGCCATACCAAAGGTCCGTTGGCGGCAATCGTCACCGGCTGTTCGGGCACCAGGTCCGAGGCCTTGAGCAGGGTCTGGGCGGCGCCCACGGTCATCACCCCGGGCAGGGTCCAGCCGGGGAGGGGCACCGCACGTTCCATGGCGCCGGTGGCCAGGATCGCCCAGCGCGCGTGCAACCATCCCGCGCCCGCGTCATCGCGCAGGCCCAGGATGACGCGCGCCTCGCCCGCGCCCTCCTCGATGCTCCAGACCGCGGTCCCGGGACGGTAGTCCGCACCGCTCGCGCGAAACGCCTGCGCCAGTGCGAGCCCGTCGCGATAGCCGCCACCGAGTCGCTCGAGGTCCCGGGGCCGCGCCGCCAGGCCCTCTACGTTGCGGTAGACCTGGCCGCCGGGAGCTGGCTGCTCGTCGATCAGAATGGTGTCGAGGCCAAGCTCGGCGGCGCGGGCCGCGGCCGCGAGGCCGGCGGGCCCGGCCCCGATCACCGCCAGATCGCGCAGGCCGGTCATGCCAGCGGATCCCGCGGGCCGGCCCGGCGGCGGACCGACAGGCCCTCGTGCACCGGGGTCAGGCAGGCGCGCCGGTCGCCCACGCCCTCGATCTCGACCAGGCAGCCGAAGCAAGTCCCGATCATGCAGTAGGGCCCGCGCGGCAGGTTCGAGCGCGGCGCCGTTCCGGCCGCCAACGCGCCGCGCGCCAACAGCACCGCGGCCAAGGTCTCTCCGCGCGGCGCGGCGATGGCCTCGCCGTCGAGATGGATCGTGACCGTTTGGACTGGACTCGCGTGTCGTTTGACATACATGGCGTGCCGAATTCCGCGTTTTTCCGATGGCGGCGTGCTCGAATAAAGCCCGCGCCGTAACAAGAGCTTCAAACCCCTGCGCGGTCAATCCCGTGCCGGTGGTTCGATCGCGGCCTGCGTCCCGGTTTGAATTGTCACCGAACCAACCTCCGCCCCGCGATAACGAACCGGGTCAGGAGATGTCCTCCTGGACCATCGGTCGGGGGCAAGACATACTGATATGGCTTGATCGGATGGGGAATCAGCAGGGGACGACATCATGAATCCAGCGAGTGTCTTGAGCGCCGGCCTGATTTCACTGTTGATGGTTGCCGCCCTGGCCGGTTGTGACGAAGAACAGGTGCCGGAAAAAACCGTTGTGCGACAGGTTCGCGCCATGAAGGTCAGCGATTCGGCTGCGTTCCAGCACCGCACTTTTTCCGGCCGGGCCAAGGCGACGAAAGAATTGGACATGGCCTTCAACGTTGCCGGGCCGTTG
>CAXMQD010000048.1:0-2789 GCA_964194965.1 uncultured Acidimicrobiia bacterium
CTCGAGGTCGATCTCGATGCCCAGCCGCCCGGCCACCGCGGTCATGTGGACCAGCCCGTTGGTCGAGCCACCGAGCGCCAGCAGCACCCTGAGCGAATTGGTGAAGGCCTGGGGCGTCATCACACGCTCGGGGGTCAGCCCATCGGCCGCCATGGCGACCGCGCGCGCGCCACTCGCCTCGGCGTGGCGCAGGCGGTCGGCCTGGACCGCCGGAATGCAAGCGCCGCCCGGCAGCATCATACCCAGCGCCGCGGTCATGCAGGCCATGGTGCTCGCCGTACCCATGACCATGCAGGTGCCCGCGGTCGGCGCCAACTGGCCGCTGACCTCCTCGATCTCCGCCGCGTCGATCTCGCCGCCCCGGTACCTGCCCCAGAAGCGCCGGCAATCGGTGCAAGCGCCCAAGCGCTCGCCCTTGTGGCTGCCGGTCATCATCGGGCCGGTCACCACCGCCAGCGCCGGCACATTGGCGCTCGCCGCCGCCATCAACTGCGCCGGCACGGTCTTGTCGCAGCCGCCGATCAGCACCGCCGCGTCCATGGGCTGGGCGCCGAGCATCTCCTCGGTGTCCATGGCCATGAGGTTGCGGTAGAGCATGCTGGTCGGATAAGCGAAGGATTCGTGCAGCGAGATGGTCGGAAAATCCACCGCCAGGCCGCCGGCCTGTTGGACCCCGCGGCGCACCGCCTCGACCAAGAGCGGCACGGTCTGATGGCAGGCGTTGTAACCGCTGTAGGTGTTGGCGATACCCACGATCGGCCGCGCCAAGGCATCGTCCGAATAGCCCATGGCCTTGATGAAGGCCGTGCGCAGAAACAACGAGAACTCCGCGTCGCCATAGGCGGTGAGACCTTTACGCAGGCCCGATGGTTTCTTGTCGCCGGTCATAGTGGTTTGCGCGCCCCCCCCCGATTCGATCCGACCGCCGATCACATGCCCGTAGCGGCGGCGCCGTAAACCTCGTGGCCGCCGCGCCAGATCATATTCAGCGCCACATAGGCCACCACCACGAGGCCAGCGTAGGCCAGCCAGCGGTACTTTTCCAACAGGTTGGCGACCAGGTTGGCGGCGCAGGCCATCAACGCGATCGACAGGATCAGGCCAAACACCAACATGCCCAGATGGTCGTGCGCCGCGCCGGCCACCGCGAGCACGTTGTCGAGCGACATGGAGACGTCGGCAACCACGATCGACGTGATGGCGCTGCGCAAGGTTTTTCCTTGCACCGCGGCCTCGGCCTCGGCGGCATCCGATTCCGGTTGATCGGTCATGCCCGAGCGAATTTCGCGCCACATCTTGTAGGCGACCCAAAGCAGCAGGATGCCACCAGCCAGCAGCAGGCCGATCACACTGAGCAGCTGAAAGGTGATGCTGGCGAACAGGATGCGCAGCACGGTCGCGCCGACGATTCCGTAGAAAATCGCCCGGCGCTTCAGGTGCGGCGCCAGGCCGGCCGCGGCCAGGCCGATGATGATGGCGTTGTCGCCCGACATCACCAAGTCGATAATGATTACCGAGACGAAGGCCTGGAGGTCGAATTCGAACAGTCCTTCAATCCATTCCACGTTCCAGAACCCCTGAGCCCCATCCAAAGCGGCCGGACGCCGCCGGCGGCGCAAAGTAGCAAGTCGCGGCGCCGTTGGAAATCACTGCCTGTTGCGATTCGGCCCGGTCCGCCTCATGGATCTGGCGGCCGATCAGCGCCCGGCACCCAGGCTGTCGTGCCAGCGGTAATAGCGGATCGCCGATCCCAGGAACCACGGCCAGCCCCAGTAGTAGGGCCGTCCGGGAAAGCCCAGACCCTCGAGCCCGGTGCGCCCCTCGGCGCGGCCGAGCACCTGCTGGCCGATGCGGGCGCCAAAGTAGCTCGCCAGAGAAATCCCGGAGCCGCAGTAGCCCATGGCGTAGTGGATGCCGTCATGGCGCCCCAGGTGCGGCAGCGTGTCGAAGGTATAACCGACGAACCCCTTCCAGCCGTGGGTCACGCGGGTTTCGGCGAGTTCCGGGAAGATACGGGTCATCTCGGCGTGGAGCCGCGGCACGCCAATACGCGGGTCGATCTCACGCGCGGATACCCGGCCGCCAAACAGCACCCGCCGCCGGTCCGGCGAGGCGCGGTAATAATAGACCAGTTTGCGGCTGTCGCTGAGCACCCGGTCGCGCGGCATCACCCGGTCGATCTGCGTCTCGGGCAGCGGCTCGGTGGCGATCATATAGCTGCCGATGGGGATCACCCGGCGGCGCTGCCACGGCGTCAGGCCGCCGGTATAGCCGTTGGTCGCAACCACGACCTCGCGCGCCTCGATGGATCCGCGCACGGTCTGCAGGCGGAAGCCGCCGCCGTCGCCTGGGCCCACGCGCTCGATAGCGGTGACCGCGCAGCGCGGCGCGACCTCGACGCCGGCCGCCATGGCGCGGTCCAAAAGACCTTGGTGGTAGCGCGCCGGGTCGAGCGCGCAGTGGCGCGGCAATACCATGCCGCCGTGATAGAAATCGGTGCCGATTTCGCCGTGTTGCTCGGCCCGGGGCACCATGTGGGCCCCGGTCTCGAGCCCCTCGGGCTGCTGGGTGAGCGATTTGGCCAGCTTCTCGTAGCTCGCCGGATTGTGCGCGCCATGAAAGCGGCCGACCCGCTTGAAGTCGCAGTTGATGCCCTCGGCGGCGACGAAATCCCCAATCCAATCGAGCGCGTTGTGGCCCTCGCGCAGGATGCGCAGCGCCGTCTCGCCGCCGTGCCGGGCCGCCAAGGTCTGGTATTCCGGCTTGATGCTGGTGCCGATCTGGCCACC
>CAXMQD010000049.1:0-2554 GCA_964194965.1 uncultured Acidimicrobiia bacterium
GACCGGGCTCGATGCCGGAATCCGCGGCGCGGGCGACCGGCGCTCCGGCTATCAGTTCAATACGGATTTTTTGGTTAACAAGCCCTTAAGAAGAAAACCAAAGGGAATCAAAGGCGCGTCCGACGAATTGCGCTCCGTTCACGGTTCTACAGATCAATTAGTTACGGGCTGCGCACGACGTAAGTTGGACGCGCGCCTTTCCTGCGACAACCCGCCATACGACGAACCCCGCAGGCGCGGAGTGCAATTGGCGGGGCTCGGTAACAGGCAACGGGAAAAAGATCGACCCGCGCTCCATGGCAGTTACGTTCCGGCTGTCATGGGGTCCCAGGGTAACAGAGACACTTTCTGGAGCGCCGATGGCAAGGGTAGGACCCTCCTAGTGGATCGAATCTAACGCTTGATGCCCGCGTTTGACGGCGGCGATGATTTTATCGGGGTCTGCGGTCCAAATGAAGGGTTTGGGGTCAGTGTTGGTCGCCTCGAGGAAGCGGTTGATGGCGGCCTGGAGATCGACGATCGAGCAGAAGACGCCGCGTTTCAGTCGTCGCTTTGAGAGCTTGGCAAAGAAGCCCTCGACGGCATTGAGCCAGGAGCAGGAGGTCGGCACGAAGTGGAAGACGAACCGGGGATGGCGGGCGAGCCAGGCGCGGACCTTGGGGTGTTTGTGGGCGGCGTAATTGTCGAGGACGACATGGACGAGCTTGCCGAGCGGGACCTCGCGCTCGATGGCGTTGAGGAAGCGAATGAACTCCTGGTGGCGATGGCGCTGCATACAGCGCCCGATGACCTTGCCTTCGAGCACGTCGAGTGCAGCAAAGAGCGTGGTGGTGCCGTTGCGCTTGTAGTCGTGGGTCATGGTGCCGCAACGACCCTTCTTCATCGGCAGGCCGGGCTGGCAGCGGTCGAGCGCTTGGATCTGCGACTTCTCGTCGATCGAGAGCACGATGGCATGGGCCGGCGGATCGACATAGAGCCCGACGACGTCGCGCAGCTTGGCAACGAACTCGGGATCGTTGGACAGCTTGAACTGGCGGACCCGGTGCGGCTGCAAGCCATGGGCGCGCCAGATGCGCTGCACAGAGCTGACGCTGATCCCGGCCTGCTCGGCCATCATCGCGCCGGTCCAGTGCGTCGCCTCGGCCGGCGGATCACGCAGCGTCAGGGCGACCACCCGCTCGGCCACCTCCGGCCCCAGCGGCGGGATGCGCGAGGGTCGGGTCTTGTCGCGCAGCAGGCCCTCGTAGCCCTCCTCGGCGAAACGCTCCTGCCAGCGCCAGACGCAGGTCTTCGACTTGCCGGTCCGGCGCATGATCTCGTTGGTGCCCACTCCCTCGGCGCTGAGCAGGACGATCTGGGCCCGCCAGACGTGCTTCTGAGGGGCGTTGCGGTTCCCGACAATGGCCTCCAGACGGCGGCGCTCGGCGGGGCTCAAAGTGATGGTGATCCCAGGACGCATCAGCCAGACTCGCACGTCGCGAGCCCGCTGGGAATCCCCTTCGGGATTCAAATGTCAGATTTCATCCACTAGAGGGGGGCGAGTTCGGCTTTCCAACTCCCTAAACCAAGCCCGAATTGAGCCAGATCACGGCGTGGTGGGCGACCTTGTGCTTTAAGAGCGCAGGATGAGTTCGGGTCGCGAAGGGAGAGGGACATGGGCGCCAAGAGATTGGCCATCGCGCTCGGCCTGGTCGGGTTCGTGATGGCAAGCGGGGCGACCGGCGGGACCGGGCCGCTGAGACTGTCCATCGGGCAGGCCTACGCCAAGCCAAAGTGCGAGACTTCCATCACCCGCTATCTGGGACACTTGAAGATCGCCGAGGACGAGGTCGCGAATATCAGCGTCTTTTCGGTCAAGCCACCCACCGGCAGGCTTCTGGGGTATCGAGCCTGGGTCTCGCTGAAATCCTGCCGCGGCAGCCTGGTCATCAACCTCACGCCCCTTTGCGGGGTCACCGATACCTATACCCGGGCCGAGTGCCGGTTCGAGGGCGTCCCGCGGCATTGAGCGCGCCGCCGCAGGCCTTGTCTTGCGGCCTTATCCTTCGGCAGCCGGAACCAGGCTCGCCAACTCGCGCCGGCCGGGCAGCAGCAGGCTGACCGCGACCAGGACCGCGGCGGCCACCGCCAGCGCGATATAGAGCGCCACGAAGCCGTTGCCGGCGGGCGCCTCGGCCAGGTGCAGCCAGGCGACGGTCGGCACCGCGACCGAGCTCACGCCCAGCGATAGCACGTATTTCAATGCGTAGATGCGGGCCCGCCACTCGGGCGCGGCGTAATGCGCCACCAGGGCGTCGTGGACCGGAATCTCGCCGAACACCAGCGGCATCACCAAGAACCCGAGCAGCAGCACCGGCCAGCCGGCGACCTGGGCGAGGAGGACGAACAGCACCAGCTGCCCGCCCGCCAGCACGAGCATCATATCCCGCGGCGCCCAGCGGTCGATGCCGCGCCCGGTCACGATCTGGGCGAAGGCGGCCAGCGCGAAGATCGCCGCCGCCAGGGTGCCGGCGGAGAGCAGGCCGTCGCCGGTGCCGCCGGCGGCCAGCGCCTC
>CAXMQD010000050.1:0-4667 GCA_964194965.1 uncultured Acidimicrobiia bacterium
GCGTTCCTAGAAATGACGCGCGGCGGCACCCTGGAATACGAGATGCTGGTCGCCCCGCCGCCCGAGGACATGCGCACGACCGCGGACCTCGCCGCCTATGGCGAGTCGGTTCGGCAGGGCATCTTGGCCTGGTGGGATGCCCGCGACGACCAGACCTGCGGCGAGCGCGTGCCGACCTATTACGGAAAGCAACCCCTGCACGAAGTCTTGGAGCGCACCACCTGGCACCCCTGCCAGCACGTGCGCCAACTCATGGCGCTGCTCGAGCGTCTGGGCATCGCGCCCGACCAACCGCTGACCGCGGCGGACCTATCGGGCCTGCCACTGCCGGCCGGAGTCTGGGACCCGTAAGCGAGCTCCGCGCGAGACGCCAGATGCAAAGTTCGGCCGAAGACATAGAGCGTGCCGCGTTGGAAGATCTGCACGAGGCGGCAACTCCTGAATTGCGCGCCAGTCTGGGCATTGACAGCCGAACCATCGGCTCGGCGTTCGTTTCGATGGCGCGCGCCCTCCCCACCTCGGCGATCGTGATCAATCGGGCGATCGGCCTTGGCGTCATGGCGCCGGAGACCGAGGATACGATTCGGGAGATCGTGGCGGCCTACCGCTCGGCCGGCGTGGCGCGTTATTTCGTGCAGGTTCATCCGGATGCGCGGCCCCAACAGCTTGGCGGTTGGCTGCTCGAACGCGGACTCGAGCGCGCGCGAGGCTGGCAGAAATTCTCCCGTGGCCGGGATCCCGTGCCGGAACCCAGAACCGACCTGACCATTCGGGAGATCGGCGTGAACCACGGCGCCGACTCGGCGGCGATCTTGAGCGACGCCTTCGATCTGGGTGACCGGGCGCGCCCCTGGCTCGCGCGACTTCCGGCGCGCGATCGCTGGCATATCTTCATGACCTTCGACGGCGACTTGCCCGCCGGCACCGGCGCGCTGTTCATCGATGGCGACGTTGCCTGGACCGATTTCGCCGCGACCGCGCCCGCCTTTCGTCAACGCGGCAGCCAATCGGCGCTGCTTCGCCACCGGGTCCAATATGCGCTCGATCGCGGTTGCCGGCAGGTGTTCACCTGCACCGGCGAAGCAGTCCCGGGCGATCCCCAGCATTCCTATTCCAATATCCTGAAAGCCGGGTTCAAGGAAGACGGCGTCCGCCCCAACTACGCACCGCCAAGCTAACGTCCTCCGGTGGTGTCTCAGTTTCGATCCCGGCCAAATCAATTCCCTCAACGTCCGCTTTCGAGCTGATGATGTCTGCTTCGTCCCATAATTCGTCTGCTCAGCCCCCAGGTGCAGGCGCTCCCGGTGGTGTCCCCAAAGGGCCGGAATTGACCCAAAGGAGAAGCAAGCCGCGTCACAACCTTACTCTATAGCGTCATGCCCGCCTTGCGCAGGCCCTCGACGAGGTGCGCACGATGTGCTGGGTCCGCATACGGATATGACAATTCCCAATACCGGGCAGCGCTGCATTCAGTCTCGGACGATACCCCTGTCAGTCATGTGCAGCATGGAAAAGGCCGCAAACGAATTCGCGAATTCCAAGGGCACCGTGCCTGTCGCCTTTGCGGTTCCGCTGGCCGTCTCCATCTTTGTGCAAGCGAAGCCCTCAGGTAGCACGATCTGTGCGCGATGGGGCTTGCCGGTAACGGGATTGCGCACCGGTTCAGCGTCAGAGACAACAATGCCGGGAACCTCGCCGTGCGCGATTCTCGCCTCGACGTCGAACTCCAACTCGATGGGCGCGAAAATCGGTTCGTGGATCGTCGTGCACATGGCACAGAAGACCGAGTAGTGGGTCAGCATCTCGTCCGTGTCCTCATTGTAGACAATGCGCCGGATCGCCTCGCGCTGCGCGTCATCGGCGCCTTCGTCGATGATGAGCTGGAGAGCCCCGTTCCCCTCGTGTATTGCGCGGGGCCAGCCGCCCAACCAGACGAACCTAAGCCCGTCGAGCGTTACGTCTCCGTAGCGGCCCAAGTCGATCTGGGTGAACAAAGTGTACCTGCAGCTGCCGTCGACAGACGACGGCCGCCCGTTGAATTGACATGGGCAGCCATAGTCGCAATTACAGTTTGCGTATTCGGTGCCTTTGAGCACCCAAGAAGTGCCTGTCATCGCTCAACTTCCCTCTTCTGTTGGTGCGGACCTTAACCGACCACATCGGCAGCCAAAAAGGCGGCGAGGCGGCGCTCCATCACTGGTCTCCCTTGGTTTGGAGACTAGCCGCTAGGAGGCCGCAAATCCATGCCGCTGAGACGATGCTCAAATGTCCGGAATTGGCTAACCGTGGCTGTTCCGACCACGCCCTTGGCAGGCCCAGTTTGGTCTCGGCTTCGGAAATTTGGGTCTGTTTTGCGGTTTCAGCGGGGCAAATTTCAAACTGAGGCACCCCTCTCTCTTCCTTGACGCTTCCAGGGCGGGTCCATAACATCCGCCCGCCCCGGAAGACCGGGTTCGATTTCAAGCACTTTCGCCCCAGATCACCTCCGTTCCAGGTTCCCCAAAGCGATGAGCGTCGATTACAAATCCACGATTTTCCTGCCGCGCACCGAATTTCCCATGCGTGCCGGACTGGCCAAGCGCGAGCCGGAGATTCTGGCGCGTTGGGACGAGATGGACCTGTTCGCGCGCCTGCGCGAGACCGCAAAGGGGCGCGAAAAGTTCCTGCTGCATGACGGCCCGCCCTACGCCAACGGCCATCTGCACATGGGTCACGCGCTCAACAAGATCCTCAAGGACGTGATCAACCGGTCCCAGCAGATGCTGGGCAAGGACGCTCACTACGTGCCCGGCTGGGACTGCCACGGCCTGCCGATCGAATGGAAAATCGAGGAAGGCTATCGGGCGCGCGGCCAGGACAAGGATTCGGTGCCGGTGGTCGAGTTTCGACGC
The DNA here is from genome assembly GCA_964194965.1 of uncultured Acidimicrobiia bacterium. Lineage (GTDB taxonomy): Bacteria > Pseudomonadota > Alphaproteobacteria > Kiloniellales > J153 > JACZVL01. The sequence goes on from CAXMQD010000050.1 coordinate 2,892, forward strand.
GAGTGCCGCGAGTTCGCCGAGAAGTGGATCGGCGTCCAGACCGAAGAGTTCCGGCGCCTCGGTGTCGAGGGCGACTTCCGCCGGCCCTACACCACAATGGCTTTTCCGGCCGAGGCCCAGATCGCGCGCGAGATCGGCAAGTTCCTGATGAATGGCGGGCTCTACCGCGGCTCGAAGCCGGTGCTGTGGTCGGTGGTCGAGAAAACCGCGCTCGCCGATGCCGAGGTCGAGTACCACCTGCACACCTCGACCACGATCTGGGTGCGCTTCCCGGTGATCGCGACGTCCCAACCGGCTCTCGAAGGCGCCTCGGTAGTGATCTGGACCACCACGCCCTGGACCATCCCCGGCAACCGCGCCATCGCCTTCGACGCCGAGGCTGATTACCTGGCGATCGAAGTGACCGAGCTGGGCGAGGACAGCCAAGCGCGGGCCGGCGAGACCCTGGTCGTCGCCAAACCCATGCTCGAACAAGTGGCGGGCGATCTCGGCATCGCGGGCCACCGGATCGTGGCCGAGTTCAAGGGCGCGGCCCTCGCCGGCACCCGCTGCGCGCATCCCTTGCGCGGCGCCGAGCGTGCAGCGGGCGGTTACGACTTCGAAGTACCGCTGTTGGAAGCCGGATTCGTCACCATGGACCAGGGCACGGGCTTCGTGCACATCGCGCCCGGCCATGGCGCCGATGACTACGAGCTCGGCCTCAAGCACGGCCTAGCCATGCCCGCGACGGTTGACGGCGACGGCTGCTTCACCGCCGAGGCGCCGGGCTTTACCGGCAAAACGGTCTACACCGGCGAGGGCAAACACGGCGACGCCAACCCGGCCGTGATCGAGGCGCTGAGCGCCAATGGCACGCTGCTCGCGAGTGGCCGGCTCAAGCACGAGTATCCCCATTCCTGGCGCTCCAAGGCGCCGCTCATATTCCGCAACACGCCGCAGTGGTTCATCTCCATGGAGACCAACGGCCTGCGCGAGAAGGCGCTCGAGGCGATCGAGGCGACCCGTTTCGTGCCCGCCGCCGGCAAGGTCCGGCTGCGCTCCATGATCGAACAGCGGCCCGACTGGTGCGTGTCGCGCCAGCGTGCCTGGGGCGTGCCGATCCCGGTTTTCGTGCACAAGCGGAGCGGCGAGCCGCTGCGCGACCAGACGGTCATCGACCGGATCGCCGATGCCTTCGAGGCCGAGGGCGCCGATGCCTGGTACCTGAGCGACCCGCAGCGCTTCCTCGGCAACGACCACAGCGCCGAGGACTACGAGCAGGTCACGGATATCATCGAGGTTTGGTTCGAGTCCGGTTCGACCCACGCCTTCGTGCTCGAGGCCCGGCCCGAGCTCGCATGGCCGGCCTCGCTCTACCTGGAAGGTTCGGACCAGCACCGCGGCTGGTTCCATTCCTCGCTGCTCGAATCCTGCGGCACCCGTGGGCGCGCGCCCTACGAGGCGGTGCTCACCCACGGCTTCATGCTCGACGAGAAGGGCCGCACCATGTCCAAGTCCCAGGGCATCGGCATGTCGCCCCAGGATATCGTCGCGGAGAGCGGCGCCGACATCATCCGGCTTTGGGTCGTCGCCTCGGATTACACGACCGACCTGCGCTTCGGCCCCGGCATTCTGCGCCATCAGTCCGACGCCTACCGCCGCCTGCGCAACACGCTGCGCTTTCTGCTCGGCAATCTGACCGGATTCGACGCCGCCGAGCGCCTGCCCGAGTCGGAGATGCCCGGGCTCGATCGCTGGGTGCTGCACCGGCTGCACGAAATCGATGGGGTGGTGCGC
>CAXMQD010000051.1:0-2010 GCA_964194965.1 uncultured Acidimicrobiia bacterium
ACTAAGGTAGTTTGGTTTCGCTATCAAATGAGCGGCCGTTAGACCCTGGGCGTGGAGCAGGAGTTCGAGCGATGAACACGGGCGACTGCGCATATTTGGACATAAGCGCCAGCGCATATTTCGCTGTCGAAACCCTGGTTCGTCTCGTCGCCTCCAGTGCTGATCGACCGCGCACGGCGGAGTCTCTGGCGCAATCAATCGCGCGATCCGTGTCTTACACGGAGGGGCTCTTGGCCGATCTGAGCGATGCCGGCCTGGTGCAGACCGCGCAAGATCCGGGCGGCGGTTACTATCTGGCGAGGCCCGCAGATCGCATCACGGTGGCGGAGATATTCTGCGTTTTCGACGAACCCGACGCATCGGACAGACAACCTGGACGTCTTTCGACCTTGTTGTATGCGGACATCAACGCGTTACGCGGAACCGACCTCCTTTGGGAGGCGCTCAGCAGTTACGTCTATCAATTTCTGGAGGGCGTCTCCCTCGCCGACATCGCGCCCGCTACCAACGGGGAGATACCGACGGACGATGCGAATGACACGCTGGCTTTGACCGCCTGAAATGTCCCAAGCAAGGAGGTTCTTAAGTCCGGAACGGCCATGTCAGCGTATAGTAGCAAAAGAAGACCGTTCCAGGCGCAATCGGCCAGACGTAATTGGGAGGTCACACAGTGGGAAGCCATTTTACACCGCCGAAGAGTTCCGATGTCGCCCGCCAGGCGATGTCCGCCGAGTTGCTCGACGCCGAAACCGAGGTCATGCTGGCCCGGGCCTGGCGTGACGAGGGCGACCAGAAGGCGCTGCACCGGCTGGTGACCGCCTATCTGCGCCTCGCCATCTCGATGGCCGCCAAAAACCGCCACTACGGCGTGCCGATGAACGACCTGATTCAGGAGGCCGGCATCGGCCTGATGAAGGCGGCGTCGAAATTCGACCCCGACCGCGGGGTGCGGTTCTCGACCTATGCGGTCTGGTGGATCAAGGCGTCGATCCAGGATTACGTGATGCGCAACTGGTCGCTGGTGCGCACCGGCTCGACCTCGACCCAGAAGTCGTTGTTCTTCAACCTGCGCCGGGTCAGGGCCAATATCGAGGCCGAGATCGGGATGGACGGCCGCGATCCCACCTCCTACGAGATCCGCCGCGAGATCGCCGAGGAACTGGGGGTGCCGTTGCGCGACGTCGAAATGATGGACGCGCGACTCTCGGGCGCCGACTTCTCGCTCAACGCCACCCAGGCGGGCGAGGAAGGCCGCGAATGGGTCGAGGCCCTGGAGGATGACAGCCCGCAGGCCGAGGAGACGGTGATGCGCCGGGCCGACCTCGCCACCGCGCGGGGCTGGCTGACCGACGCCTTCGACGCGCTGACCCCGCGCGAGCGGATGATCATCGCCGCCCGCAAGCTCGCCGAGACGCCGGAGACACTGGAGAGCCTCGGGCTCAAGCTCAAGCTGTCGAAGGAGCGAGTGCGCCAGCTTGAGGCTCAGGCGCTCCGCAAGCTGCGCCAGCGGCTGGAACTGAACCACGGCGGCGCGGTGCGCGACCTGACTGAGACGCTCTGACCGTCCTCTCCGCGCCGGCAGACCCGGGCCGGCCGGAGCTGAAGGAGGCGTGTGCACACGCGTGTGCATGTGGTCAAGAGATTGATTATAAAAGCTAATCGCGTAAGTGATGGGAATGGGTGACGCCTACCGCACCACCTTGAGCCGGTCCCCCGCCTGCAGCTGCGCGCCGGGGGCGAGCCCGTTCAGCACCCGGAACTGCTCGGCCGCGTAGTCGTCCACGTTCACCACGCACCGCCCTACTGCGTGCGCTACCACAGGACTGAAGCCTATTGGGATCGTTCTTTGGGTCAGTTTGGCGGGTTCGTCAATGCCCGAATAGGGTCTTGGGTGTGTAGAAACGCGCGGCGATTTCTCGTCGAGGCCGGGGTTCACGCCTCTTCAACGATTTTTGGCGGACACCGGTCGGTTTTCCGGATTTTCGGCGTCTGGTCAGTTCTGGCGGTCTC